>JAGBBI010000113.1 GCA_017938565.1 Clostridia bacterium | reverse complement strand
CCGTATTGGATTTGTTAAAGAATAAAGAGTTCGTTGTGTCAAATATTAAGCGGGCAGAAAGCAAATCTCATCCATCTGCACCATTTACTACTAGCACAATGCAACAAGATGCTCAAAGTAAATTAGGATTTACCTTAAAACAGACTTCAAGTATAGCTCAATCGCTATATGAGGGTATCACAATACCAGGAGAAGGTAAAGTCGCCTTGATTACTTACATAAGAACTGACTCCGTCAGAGTTTCGGAAGATGCTCAAAAACAGGCTTTAGATTATATTAAAGATCATTTTGGTGAGAGGTATTGCCCAGAAAAGCCAAATGTATATAAGTCTAAAAAGAATATTCAAGATGCCCACGAAGCAATAAGACCAATTACGCTTGAAAGGCGTCCAGAAGATTTGAAGGGGGCAATCGATCAAGGACAATATAAGTTATATAAATTGATATATGACAGATTTTTAGCAAGCCAAATGGCGGAGGCTAAATTTAATACCGTTAATGTAGACATCGAGGCTGTTGGTACAGAACACTCATTCAAGGCGGTGGGGAAAACATTGTTATTTGATGGATATTCAGTTTTATATAACAACAGTTCTGATGACGGAGAAGAACAAGTATCAAAAATTCCTAATCTTGAAGTAGGAGAGAAAGTTAATTGCAAAGAATTTAAGCCAGAACAAAAGTTTACAAAACCTCCAGCAAGATACACTGAATCAAGTTTGGTAAAAGCGATGGAAGATAAAGGTATTGGAAGACCGGCAACGTATTCTCCGACTGTAAATACGTTACTTTCAAGAAACTATATTGAAAAAGAGGGTAAAGCATTAATTTCAAGTGAACTTGGAAGAAATGTCGTAGATTTACTTATGCGAAACTTTAGCGATATTATGGACGTAAGTTTTACAGCTGGTATGGAAGACAGGCTTGATACGATTGAAGAAGGCGGGCAAATTTGGCAAGATGTAATCCGAGATTTCTATGCAAGTTTTAGTAAAGAACTAAGAATGGCAATGCAAGATAAGTATAAAATCGAGACGCCTGCTGAAGAAAGCGATATAATATGCGAAAATTGCGGTTGCAATATGGTCTACAAAGTTGGCAAATTTGGAAAGTTTTTGGCTTGCCCAAACTACCCAGAGTGTAAGAATACAAAACCTGTTGCAGAGGTTGTGGGGATTTGTCCTAAGTGTGGTGGAGATATTTTAAAGAAGCACTCTCACAGAGGGAAAATATTTTATGGTTGTAAAAACTATCCTAAATGCGATTTTGCAAGTTGGGACTTACCACATAAAGACAAGTGTCCTAAGTGTAATTCAATGATGGTGGAAAAGGATATTCAAGGCATAAAAAACATCAAATGTACCAAGTGTGATTATTCTGCAAAAGAAGTTATTAAAAGTTCAGAAGAAGATGCGACTGATTCAAAGGTGGAAGAATAAATAATGAAAGTTAATATAATTGGTGGAGGACTTGCAGGCTCTGAGTGTGCATATTTTCTAGCCGAGAATGGAATTGAAGTAAATTTATATGAAATGAAGCCTAATAGCCATTCGCCAGCTCATAAAAAAGATACTTTGGCTGAAATTGTTTGCTCAAATTCTTTAAAGAATGAAGATATTACAACTTCATCTGGACTACTGAAAGCCGAGATGGAAAGATTTGGTTCATTGATTTTAAAAATTGCAAAAGAGTGTAGGGTCCCAGCTGGTGGGGCTCTTGCTGTCAACAGAGACCAATTCAGTGAAAGAGTTGACTCAGTTATAAGGAACCATAAACATATTAATGTAATAGCGAAAGAAATTAAAGACATAAAAGAATTGCCACAAGATGAGATTTGTGTCATAGCAACAGGCCCGTTAACATCGTCAAGTTTGCTATCTTCAATAAAAAGTATGCTTGGTGATGATAGTTTATATTTCTTTGATGCTTCTGCACCAATAGTACTTGCTTCAAGCCTTGATTTTACAAAATGCTTTAAGCAAGACAGGTATAGTGATATTGGCGAAGGCGATTATTTAAATGCTGTTATAACAAAAGAAGAATATCTAAACTTCTATAACGAATTAATAAATGCGGAAACGGTAGAATTAAAAGATTTTGAAACAAGCGATGTTTTTGAAGGCTGTATGCCAGTTGAAGTAATGGCAAAACGAGGCGAAGACGCACTTAGGTATGGACCACTTAAACCTGTGGGTTTAAACATTAATCCGCTTGGTATTAAGCCATATGCTGTGGTTCAATTAAGAAAAGAAAACATTGAAGAAGAGTCTTATAATTTAGTAGGCTTTCAAACCAATTTAAAATTTGGTGAGCAGAAAAGAGTGCTCTCTTTAATTCCAGCATTAAAAGACGCTGAATATTTGAAGTATGGAGTTATGCACAAAAATTCGTTTATAAACTCACCAAAACACTTAGATGATAATTTTTGTTTAAAGTCAAATCCAAATATTTATTTTGCAGGTCAACTAAGTGGGGTTGAAGGCTACGTTGAAAGCACAGCAAGTGGTTTGGTGGTTGCAATTTCAATTTTAATGCGTTATAATAACAAGCGCCTATTGTTAAATAATAAAACTATGCTAGGTGCATTAACTGCTTATATATCTAACCCAGCTAATGCAAATAATTTTCAGCCAATGAATTCAAATTATGGAATAATGGCTGGAATAGATGGAAAGTATAAAGATAAAAAAGTTAAAAGAATGGCAATTTATGAAAGAGCAATGGCAGAAATTGACAAGATAATGGAGGAATTACGATGAGTTTAAAAGGAACAACAATTGTTGCTGTAAAAAGAAATGGGAAAACCGTGCTTGCAGGCGATGGTCAAGTTACCGCAGGTGAAAAATATGTGGTAAAATCAAACGCTGTAAAAGTAAGACGAATTTATGATGATAAAGTTGTTGCGGGATTTGCTGGAAGCACCGCAGATGCGTTTGCTTTTATTGAAAAATTTGAAAAGATGCTAAAAAAGTATAGTGGAAACCTAATGCGTGCGTCGGTTGAACTTGCACAAGATTGGAGAACCGGAAAGGTGCAAAGAGATTTACAAGCACAAATGATAGTAGCAGATGCAGAGCATATGTTTTTGCTTACAGGCGTTGGCGATGTGATTGAACCAGAAAATGATGTGTTGGAAATTGGCTCTGGTGGTCCTTATGCAAAGGCCGCTGCATTGGCAATGTTACAAAACACAAAACTTTCAGCAAAAGAAATCGCAAGGAAGGCTATTGAAATTGCTGGAAGTATGTGCGTATTTACAAATAATCACATCACAGTTGAGGAGGTGTAAATATGGAATTAACTTCAAGAGAGATTGTATCAGAATTAGATAAATTTATCATCGGCCAAGACGAGGCAAAAAAGGCAGTTGCAATTGCACTTAGAAACAGATACAGAAGAAGTAAGTTATCCGCTGAACTTCGTGATGAAATTACACCAAAAAACATCATAATGAAGGGACCTACTGGTGTCGGTAAAACTGAAATCGCAAGAAGATTAAGTAAACTTGTGAAAGCTCCTTTTGTAAAAGTTGAAGCAACCAAGTTTACTGAAGTAGGTTATGTTGGCAGAGATGTTGAAAGTATGATTAGAGACTTGGTTGAAGCAAGTTTATTAATGGTAAAGAAAGAAAAATATAAAGATGTTAAAGAAAAAAGCGAAAAAGTTGCATTTGATAAAATTGCGGACATTTTAAAAGCAAAGAACACTCTTGATAAAAACGGTGTTGAACTTACAAAAGAGCAACTTTTAGATGGCGTCAAGAATGGTGATTTCAACGAAGAGATTATTGAGATTGATATGGCACAACAACCAAAGCAAATGAATATAATGGCCGGAATGGGCGTTGGAATGGAATTTAATATCAGCGAATTGGTTGATGGGGTAATTGGCGGAGGCAAGAAAAAGAAAGCGAAGAAGACTGTTAAAGAAGCTATTGAAATTTTAATCCAAGAAGAAAGCGATAAACTTATTGATATGGACGCTGTTCAATCAGAGGCGCTTTTCAGAGCAGAGCAATCAGGAATTATTTTCATTGACGAAATTGATAAAATTACAGGCAAGGGCGGAAATCCAAACGGACCAGATGTGTCTCGTGAGGGTGTTCAAAGAGACATTCTTCCAATTGTAGAAGGTTGCACTGTTTCAACAAAATATGGCCCAATTAAGACCGATTATATTTTATTCATCGCAGCGGGAGCTTTCCATATTTCAAAAGTTGAAGATTTAATTCCTGAACTTCAAGGAAGATTTCCGGTAATGGTTGAATTAAACAGCTTAAAGCAAGTTGATTTTGCAAACATATTAAAAAATACCGAAAATTCATTATTAAAACAGTATAAGGCGCTTTTGTCGGTTGACAATATTAATATCGAGTTTACTGATGATGCGATTGAAGAAATTGCAAGAATCGCAGAGTATGAGAATGAGACAAGCGAAAATATTGGGGCAAGAAGATTGCACAATGTCTTAGAACTTTTACTTGAAGATATTTCCTTCAATGCAGACGGAAATCATCCAATGGTTGATGTTAAAATTGATAAAGAATATATATCAAATCATTTGTCAAAAGAACTAAGAGCATTTAATTTAAAGAAGTATGTTTTATAACAGTTAAAAGATGTCTGAGTCTCAGGCATCTTTTATTTTTAAACTTTGCATATTGACAATAAAAATGTGGTGTGCTAATATAAAATCACAAAAATGCGAAAAGGAGAAAATATAAATGGATTGGATAAAAGGTATAACAGTTGAAGAAGTGGAGTCTTTGTTTTCGGACTTGTCATATGACATTGATTCAACATACTATCTTACAGCATTTGACAAACTAACGCACCCACAATATGGGACATATTTTACCTATGTGACAAGAATTGAAGATAAGCAAGAGACTATATTGCAAGAACGATGGTATCTTGGGAATTTTGGTGCTATTTTTGGCAAGAGCAAATGGGCTAATGGACCAGTATTAGCTAAAGATGAATTGGTATATGACTTTAAATTTAACAGAGATGGTGAGCCTGACCGCCAACCTGCAATCGCAAGTAGGTGGGTTAAATTTGTAGCACAAAAGAATAAAGGTGTAATTGACGAAGATGGTAACGATTACCATATGGCATTTGTGAAGACTTACCAAGATAGCAGAGAACGCTGGTACAATGAAGAAATTTCGGTGTTACAAAATGCAATTAACTCTTTTGACAAAGCGTTTAATGATAGATTTAATGGATTGGTTAGATTGACGGGATATTCTATAAATAATGGCGAAGAGCAACAATCTTAAAGAATGTAACTAAATTAAATAACCAAATAAAGGAGAATTAATTAATGGATTGGATAAAAGATATAACAGTTGACGAAGTGATAAAATTATTTTGTGTACATAATAATTCAAGAGTTTATTATACTGATTTCAGAAAGATAAATCATCCAGCATATGGAACAATCTTTACATTTAGTACATATGTAAATGAAATTGATTACGAAGGGCTTTTTAAGACCTACTATTTGGGGAACTTTGGGTCTGTTTATGGTGACCGTGGTGCTGGTGTAAATTCAGGAGCTCCAATAGTTAATTTTAATATTGGCGAAAACGGAAATATCTATGAAACGCAAGAAGGGAATATATGGCTTAATTATGTTGCATCAAAAAATATAGGTTTTGTTGATGAGAATGGGAATGATTATTTTCAAGCATATGCCAATGCCTACAAAGAAGAACGAGAAAATTGGTATAAAGAAAAGATAAAGAAGTTAGCTCAAATAATTGAAAATAGTGACAGAAGTTTTAATACAATGCTTGCAAACCAGATGAATGCAGCGGGGTATGTGCCAAATAAAAGCGAACAACAGTCTTAAATAAATAAAATTAAAAACCTAGCGAGTCTGGTGAAGATGAATAATTGAGGTTAATTAAAATTCGCAACAGAAATTAAATGTTGCGAATTTTTATATTAAAATATATGTTATACTAATTAAATAACAGCCAATTATTGACATTTTTCACATTAAGTGGTAAAATATGTTAAAGTAAAAAATGGGGGATTTTAGTATGGGTATGGATGGAAGAATTTATTTAGACTATGCTGCAACAACTCCACTAAGCACTGATGTTTATAAAGAGATGTTGAAGTGTTTTCAAGATGTGAATGGTAATAGTAACAGTTTGCACGCATTTGGGCGTGAGGCTTCTGATGTTCTTGAAAAATCAAGGGCAATTGTTGCAAAAACAATCAATGCAAAAGCAAATGAGATTTATTTTACTTCTGGTGGAACAGAAGCAAACAATTGGGCATTGTTTGGTATAGCAAGAGCAAACAAAGACAAGGGAAATCACATTATTATTTCTGCTTTTGAACACCCATCGGTGATTGAAAGTGCAAAAAGACTTGAGCAAGAAGGTTTTGAAGTTTCATATGCACCAATTAACAGTGATGGCATTGTTGACTATAAGTCAATTGTAAAACTAATTAAGGCTAAAACAATTCTAATCTCTGTAATGACAGTAAACAATGAGCTT
>JAGBBI010000112.1 GCA_017938565.1 Clostridia bacterium | reverse complement strand
TTAATAACTTTCTTTCGAAAGGATAAAACAGGATTTCGCAAGAATAAGCCTGTCAAGTGTTTGTTGTTAATAACTTTCTTTCGAAAGGATAAAACAGGCCATAGAATGGTGATTGATTCTTACTTGTCGTTGTTAATAACCCTCTTTTAAAAAGATAAAACAGGCTGCTGCGGTACTCGTTAGGAGAACAACCGGTCGTTAATAAACATTTTGAAAGGATAAAACAGGCATCTGAACGGCCTCCATCCACAATCTTCTGTTGTTAATAACCTTCTTTTAAAAGGGTAAAACAGGTCGTTCTTCTTTGCTCCACTAACCTTGTTCGTTGTTAATAACTTTTTCCGAAAGGGATGAAACAGGTCGACGGGAGTCAGACAGAAAATTAAAATAGTTATAGAAATTACATTAATTCATTAAATATTTTAAACCTCATACATAATGTATGAGGTTTTTGTTTTTTATAACATAAATTTGTATATTTGCATCGTAAAACGGTTTAAAATAAAAATAATATGGTAACAAAATCTATCGAAGTAGAAGTAAAAGGCTATGACACTGATTATATTTCAAGTATATCAGCGACATTGAAGATTGCGAAAGCATATGGCGATTTCATTAAAATGAGATTCGCTCCAAGTGGGATACAAATTTTTGTGTATCCAGAAAGTTGTGAGACCGATTTGTGTAAGATATATAATCTCGAACACGAATTGATGGAGTATAAGAAAAATTATGACTAATAAAATCTGTAAAAATTAATTTTATGGGAAAAATGATAGACATCGAAAAAGTTAAAGATTGGCTTTACGATAATTTTTTTGACATTACAAACGACAGCGACTATGGGGACTATACCACATTGGAAGCAAGTTTCGATACCTTTGCGGAAATGATAGATGACTTCAATAAGAAAATGGAGGAATAAACTATGTGGGAAACAATTAAAAATATACTTGTGAAAAAGGCTTGTTTTCACGAATGGAAACTTGTAGAAAAAGATAGAATTGGTGCCCATTATCATTACATATATATCTGTCAAAAGTGTGGTGACATTAAAGTAGTTGAGATTAAATAATACAACAGGTATAAAAAACTAATAAAGATTATGAAACGCAATATAGGTGACCGTGTACGAATCAAAAGTATTGATTGGTATAAAGAGAATAAGGATACAGACGGCAAGGTGTGGACAAGTGGTGGGCAAATTCCATTTGATAAATGTATGTCTAAATGGTGTGGAAAAGTAATGACAATTTCTCACGTCAGAGTAGACCATTATACAATGGTAGAAGATTTAGTGGGATATTGGACAGACGATATGATAGAAGGTCTTGCGGAAGAATCTACAATAAAAATTAAAGACCTTCGTAAATTTATCAATCAAATGGAAACAGAGGGATTAAATGATGAAACCGTGTTGACATTTGAAACTAAGCGGAGTTCTGAACACATTGAAAATATTACATCAATGGAATATAGTCCAACAACTAACATTTTAATTTTTAGTTAAATCAATGGAGGAATAGATAATATGATAGTTGTTGAAATTATATTAGCGGTATTGTTAATTATATGCGCTGTATTTGCAGTATTATATGTGTCTTTTATTGCTATGACACCAACAGGAATGACATTTAAAGAAGCTAATAAAATGTTTGTTAAATATACAAAAATGTTTTTTGGAATACAGTAGAATATTTGGTAAGATACTGAACAGACGAAATGATTGAATGTAAAATTGAGGAATAATTTTTATGGGATTTTTTGAAGATAACTTCGGTGAAGGGTCTAAGAAGGCACCTTCATCACCTCACATTCAGTGGGAATATAAAGTTGTACATAACATTCTTTTGGGTAGCGCAGATTCATTCAATGAATTAGGTAAAGAGGGATGGGAATTGTGTGCTTATTCTAATCCACATATTGCTATGTTTAAAAGGCCAAAATATGACTATGATGAATAAACCTCGAAAACTTAGTATAAGATATAATTGGTCAGATAAACAGTTTAAGGCATTTAGTATTTTTATGTGCGTTTCTATTACATTGTTTATTTTGGCAATGATTTTAATGTGTATTCTTTATGGAAACAGTTCATATTGATGACCTACCTGAGTGGAGGAAGAACAATCCTGATGTTAAGACGGTAATGGTCGACCACGGCCCATACGGAAAAGTAATCTATACCTTTAATCATACGGACCCGCAGAATATTCCACTATATATGAAAATAGGGGCATACGACGGGTTCGGCAATTTCCATTTCATCGATGACGAAGGAACATATCATAAGTGTTTAAGTAATAGAAAATTTAAAAATAATTATATCAAATTGTAGGTATTCTATTGTTATTTTTATAATATTTTGTATATTTATATAAAAAAGAATATAATATGGCATATACTACAGAAAGTTTTATAAAAAAAGCCACGGCGCGGCATAATGGAAAGTACGATTATAGTAAAGTAGAATATAAAGGCTGTAATGAGCCCGTTTGTATTATTTGTCCTGAGCACGGGCAATTTTGGCAAAAGCCTAATACCCATTTAAATAATCACGGCTGTCCACTCTGTGGGGTTATTAGTTCCACAAAATTACAATCTAAAGAAAAGTGGGTAGAAAAAGCACGAAAAGTACACGGAGAAAAGTATGATTATTCTAAGGTAAAGTACGAAGGATGGGATAAAAAAGTTTGTATTATATGTCCTATACACGGCGAATTTTGGCAAAAACCAAGTGAGCATATACGAAAAAATAAACCCTCAGGGTGCCCGCAATGTGGGAAAATATATGCACAAACGTATAACCTAAAAACAACTGAACAATTTATTAAAGATTCTATAAGTGTTCACGGTAATAAGTACGATTACTCTAAAGTAGTTTATAAAAATGCAATTACTAAAGTATGCATTATTTGTCCTGACCACGGAGAATTTTGGCAAACGCCAAAGCAACATCTACGAGGTTCTGGATGCTCAAAATGTGCGGGGTTACGAATAACTACTGAAGAATGGATAAAAAAAGCAAAAGAAACTCACGGAGATAAATATGATTATTCCAAAGTAGAATATCGTGGTTCAAAAGAGAAGGTTTGTATAATATGTCCCGAACACGGGGAATTTTGGCAAATACCGAATAATCATTTAAATGGGGTTGGATGTTATGAGTGTTGGAAAAAAGAAAGTTTTTTGACTTATGACAAATGTTATAATATTGCAAAACAATATTTGTTTAAAATAGATTTCTTTTTAGAAAAAAGACAGGTCTATAACAAGGCAAGAAAAGAGGGATGGCTCGATGATTTTGATTGGCTTCTAACAAAAACAGATGATAGTGATGAGAGAACGATATATGTCTATGAATTTTCTGATGGAGCCGCATATGTTGGACTCACTAAATGGATAGAACATAGAGATTATCAACATAGGTACAATAAAACAGTATCAAGCGTATACGAATATTCTATTCAAAATAATATTGAAATACCAGAAGTTAAAATTTTAGAAGAAAATATTGATTCAAATAAAGCTGGTTCTGTGGAAAATAAATGGATTAATTTCTATAGAAAAAATGGTTGGAGAATGGTAAATAAAGTGCGGGGTGGGTCTATAGGTGGAGGACGTTTATCTCGAAACTACACAAAAGAACAAGTTATTGAAGAAACTAAACAATATAAAAATCAGGAGGAGGTTTATAATAAAAATAGGTCTTTATATAATGCAATGAGGCGTCTTAGAGTGGTAAAGGAATGTTTCCCCAAAACACATTTTAAACCTAAAACAGTGCAACATTATGACTATTCTGAAGAATTTTTAAAAGAAATAACATCTAAATATAAGAAAAAGTCTGATTTAAGGAATAATGAATATAGGGTTTATCATTGGCTTTATGAACATAATAGATTATATGACTTTTATGAAAAAGCGTCGGAGGGTAATATGAATAAAAAAAGAAAGCCAATTTTTAAAAACTAAAAATTTTCTGGAAAAATTTTTTCGCAATGCCTACTTTTTTGAAACATTTTGACACCAGATAATTCTGTTTTTTTTAGTGTTACTTAAAATAGAAGTACTTATTTTTGAAATCCAAAAATTTCTGGAAAAAAATTCGGAAGCAATTGTCGGCCCGTATTTGAAAAAAAGGCACGGGGGGAGGCGTGGAGGGGGATAACGCCCCCATAGGTGGGGGATATATGCCCCTATATGCCCCACAAATGCCCCTATTTTCGCTTATATTATATATATTATATTACACTACTGCGATTGCATCA
>JAGBBI010000111.1 GCA_017938565.1 Clostridia bacterium | reverse complement strand
TACGTTTCATCTCTTTCATCGTTAAAAAGAGGTCGGGTCAGAGTTGGCTGCCTGTTACTTGCGGGGATTAATCCAAACGGTCTTTTATGTGTAGCGAACATAAAAAGATGATGCTCGGCTTGGCGAGCAGGGTCCTAATGTAGCTTAGGGACGGGGTACTAAGGGCTTGAGGGGGTATATCGAAAAAGCGGCCGTAGAACGTGTTCTACATAGCCACCTACCATTGTGGCTCGCTGAAGTAGGATATATTAGGTAGAAAAGTTTTCAAAGAGTTGCTATGACTTGTCGGTGTTTTGTCCACTGATGTTGAAAATGGGATTATTGCAATGGGGTAAGGGGGTATTGATTATTGGACTTTAAAAAACCACCTGTTCCTTACACGGGATGACAAATAGTTTTTATGAGGGCACGATGTGTCCTCATTTTTTGTTTTATAAAAATCTATTTTGTATATTTGCACTGTAATTTAATTTTAACGTTATGAAGAAAATTTTAATTGTATTTTTAATGTCTTTGGTTGCTATGGTCGCAACAGGACAGGAAGTAGACACATTGTCAATCAATGAGGTAACTGTTGTATCTTTTTATCGAAACTCAATTGACACTGGAAGTGTTATTGAAAAGGATGACTTGATAAGCGATAATTATGGACAGGAGCCATCACATTTGTTTACCGAAATGCCATCAATATTTTCGCTATCTGATAATGGTACTGATTTTGGTTATGGTTATTTTAGGATTAGGGGTCTTGACCAGACACGTATAAATGTAACTCTTGATGGTTGTCCTTGGAATGAGGCTGAAGATTTTGGAACTTATTTCGCCAATAGTCCTGACCTTATGTCTTCTCTAAAATCAATTAAAGTAGAAAGGGGTAGTAGCACATCATATAATGGCGTAGCAGGTAGTGCGGGAGGAATTAATATGGAGTCTGTAGACCTTTATGATTTGTCTCGTTCATATGCTTATCTTGGTGCGGGTAGTTATAACACTTATAAAGCAAGCCTTGTTTATAATATGTTTCCACATAACGGATGGGGACTACACGTAAAAGCAACCCATCAGCAGACAGATGGTTTTAGAGAGTTTGGGTTTAATAGCTCTCAGGCAGTAACCGTTAAAACGGGCTATAAGTTTAATGATAGGCATAGCATCGATTTCCTTACAATAAATGGTTTCCATAGAAATGGTCAGGGATGGCTTGGTAACACATATGAGGAACTAATGAATCATCCAAGGGCTAACGGATGTACTGAGGCCGAGGATGACAATTGGTTTATGTCAATGAATCGCTTGCTGTATAAGGGCCGCATTTCAGATAATATTATTCTTACATCTTCTCTTTATGGACAGTTTCAAACAGGTTCTTATCGAATGGATTTGGATAACTATATGAGAAGAATGGTTGACCCATCTTGGTCAAACACGGGTATGGTTTACGACTATGGCTTAAACCATCATATGGTTGGTTTTAATATCTATGCAAAATTCTTTCTTAATAAGTTTACTGTTACCGCGGGAATGAACGAGTACACTTATAAAAGAAACCATTTAATGGGTAATAAGTGTATAAATATTCCAACGGAGGAGTATTATAGTAATTTTGGCCGAAAAAACGAATTTAGTGAGTTACTTAATATTTCTTATAAGCCACATAAAAAGGTGACTATAAGTGGTAACGTACAGTATAGGGGTGTAGCCTTTACATACTGTGACACAGAAAAGTATGGTAATCCTTATGGTAATCAGTCGTTTGATAAAAATTGGGGGTTTGTAAATTTTGGTGGAAATGTCGAATATTCTCCAATTAATATTATGAAGATTTATTCTCGTTTCAATTATCTTAATAGAGAGCCAACAAGAAGCGATATGCTTGGTGGAAACGAGTTTTATATGGGGGAACTTGCCACAACAACACCTGAAATAGCAAAGGATTTGGAGGTAGGAACAGAGTTTAATTACTTTAATAAACTTAATTTCAACATCAACGCATTTTATATGTGGTTTGATAATGAACTTATTCTGAACGGAGAATATGGGCCAAATGGTCTTCCTTGCCACGAGAATGCAGAAGATAGTTTTAGAAGGGGTCTTGAAATGACACTTCATTGGAATATTTTTAGTAATCTACATTATACTCTGAACGGTTCGCTTTCTCAGAATCGAGTAAAAAGTACTACTTTTGGAAGTAAGACTCACGTTTTGTCGCCATCGGCAACATCTTTTACAGAACTTGCTTGGAAAGCACCGTTGTGGGAGATAGGAACGAGTGTAACTTATCGTAGTAAGATGTACGTGGATATGGCTAATGAGTACGAACTTCCTTATTCAATGAGTCTTGATGCATATGCAAAGGTT
>JAGBBI010000002.1 GCA_017938565.1 Clostridia bacterium | reverse complement strand
GTGCATTTACATAATTATATTTACCTGCGGGTTTTCCTTTTACTAATACATATCCACAGATTGTTTTTGTTGATAATGGGGTTTCTGGATATTTCCCTCTAATAACTGTACCAATATCAACAGAACTTGCTATATCATTAAATGTATCTTCATCAAGGGCATCAATCCAACCGCTATCATTAGGGTTAGAAGGGTCGTTGCCTTTTGTTGGGTCAAAATATGCAAGAGGTATTAATGAATTATAATCACGCACAACGCAAACTTCCCCATCATTACTTCCCACAAAAATATAGCCTCTAACTTTAGTTCTTGAAATATCAATTTCATCAAACAAAAAACATCCACGACTTATTTGATAAGGTGTGAGTTGATTATCACTTAATCTGTTTCCTTTTAATATTTCAAAAAATTTTTTAGCCCCTGCCGCAGACATCGGTTTGTTAAAGAGACGATGATTACCAAAGTCCTTATCTACAACTTCATAGAAACCTTCATCTTCTAATTTTTTTGCAACATCAGGTGGGCATAAACGTGCAATTTGGTCCCTCATTGATTCGCCATTATTATATTTTTCATTCATTTCTTTATCGAAGAATAAAAAATTTTTAAAACCGCCATCTAAACCAAATTTTATAATATATTTTCCATAATAACTTCCCGCGTTATCCATTGTACTGCCTAATGTAAATGTGGTATAAAAACCTTGCCCGTAGAAATTGGAGTTTTTACCTGTATATTCTCTACACGCTCCGTCTTTTAAAATACCCTTAACACCTGTTATGTCGGTACAGTGGTATAATATTTCTAAATTATCAATATTATCTGTAAAATCAGCGAAATTTTGGCCAATAAGTTCGTCTAACATATTACATTAAACCATTATCTTCAAAAGTTCCCATAGATTCATTTTCATTAGAAATTTCTAATCCCAACTCTCCCAAGAAACTCATTATTTTTTCATCGCTTGGTCTATGTATAAGTCCTTCTGTTAATTCATATTTATAGTTTTCGTTATATCTATTTTCCATTCTTTCTAACAAGTTAAAGAATTTAGAAATATGGTTTTCATTAATAGTAGCGTTTTTATCTTCTTCACTCGTTTTTCTATGTAAAGCAGAAAGAATACTATCTGTTACCGAAAGTACAGATGACTTACATTCTTCAAAACTACCAAATACCGAACCTACGTTTTGGAAATTATAACCTAAAGAAGAAATTTTATTTTTTCCTACAGTACATAACGCGACAGCGGCAGTAACCATTTCAGCAATCTTGTCAATATTTGCTTGGTTTTTCCATTTACTTTCAATTAATTTAGCCTTTGCAATATTTTGTATTGTAAGGAGATAATTTGTGATAGGGTCTTGCCCGTCTACAATGGTTACATTTAATTGCTCCCACCCACCATCATATTTACCGGTAGAGCAAAGTTCTTTAATAGCACTTAAAAATATTTCTGCTTGTCCCTCCTCACTTGATGCCATCTCTCTTTTCTTATCATCATCAGAAACGGACATTTGTGGGTTATTATTTTTCATATCTTGGAGTTTCTTCATCCAAGTATCGTTATCAATAACCGCTGCATCAGTAAGCGTACCATCAAGGTTATTTAACAACCCTGGACTATCAAAGAAACCAGCAGGCCCCTCTGTATCTGAAATATCATATCCAACACCATATAAACCACCAACAATACCGCCGTTCTTAATTTTATCTTTTTGTTGTAAAGACACATCACTTAATGAGTTGTGACCTTGAGATTTAAGACGGTTATTAATAGTTGTTGTGTCGGCATTCTTTCTAAAACCAGAAGCCATTGCGTATTGCATTTTAGGCTCGTCCTTAATTGTACGTCCAAAGTCTTTTCTCCAAGATTGTGCGGACCTAACAAATGTTGGCCAAAATTTTTCAGTACCATCTGGCCAATAAGAATTAGTTGCAGCACCTTTATCAGAAGGACTTATACCGGCAGCCTCCGCTTGTTTGTAAATTGACTTGACATTGTTTGGTGAAAGTTGGTGGCCATAAACACGAGCCATAAGATTTATGGCTTTTTTATAAATAACCATAGCATCATCCCATCTATTTTCACTAATCGCCTTATAGATAGCCTCTTCCATTTCTTTCAAAGACTTTTCAGCGCGAGCGGTAGTTTCTTCGCTTGGCGTACTATGTACTTTTTCTAATATTTCTGTGTCTAATTCAGAAACATTTGGATATTCCGCATTGTTGGAATTTTCAAAAACAGTTTGTATTTTTGGAATTGTTAATTTTAACCATTTAGCAAATTTTTTGTCAGGAACAGTAAATGTAATTGTAGGTACTTTTATTTGCCCACTTTTAGTATTGGCAGTTCCCATAAAAACCTTTGCATTTGGAACAACAGTTTCTTGGATTTGTTTTGCATCATCCATATCAACATTTTGTAATGTTATTTGGATAACTTCTGATGACGGCTGCTGTACTGCATTTGGGTCTGCTGTTTGTGCATCGTCTGTTTTAGGTGTTAATCTTTTTGCAAAGATTTTAATATATCTTTTCTTTTTTCCGCCATTATTATTTAATGGTTTTCTATATGGGTATGCCTCATTTACGTTCTTTTTCATATTATTTTTTCTTTTTCATTATAAATAGTTTAAATAAACAGTTTTGTTTTGTATAGTTTTTTTTTTGTATATTTATACGAGAGTATAAAACTAAGTGATTTAGTAAAAGGAAAATTATGGCAAAAACATTCGTAAAAAAAACAGTAACACCCGAGGTGGTGAGTACGTTCCTTGATGGTTATGACCCAATGGAACGAATAGTCAATTTCGACTATGAATATGATAAAGAGTATATGACAATTTATTATCGTGATGAAAACGATAATAGATGTAAGACAACAGAGCCATTCTATCCATTCCTTTGGGCAACTAAAGATGCTTGTCTTAAATTATGTAATCAGGACAGAGATGAACTTATCGCCCTTATGAGGAAATATGGGGTAATGTCTAAGGCTCTTGACGTAACCAATTCCAATGGTGAGGTTGTAGAAGAAATCCTTAATGGATATACATATATGTTTTATGCAACCAAGCCAATGTCTTATGGAAAGTTTCTTGATTTCTTCAAGGCAGCAGGAAATCCTGTTTATTCAAGCAAGAAAAAAGATGATAACACAAAACCATCATTTACTGACCAACCCGTTTCAAAGAAAAGTAGCCGTCAGTATCTTGTGGTGACTCCTGTTGAACAGTTTATGATTTCAACAGGTAAACGTATGTTTAAGGGATATGATGACTATGACCAATGTCTTAGACTTATATTCGACTGGGAGACAACAGGTCTTAACACCAAGACCGATAGAATTGAACAGTTTGGTATTCGTTTTAATCGTCCCGTTAAGTATAAGGGCGAGTATATGACGTTTGAGCGCACTTATCGTACAGAGGGAACCACAAAAGAGGAACTTGATGCCTCAGAGTTGAAGAATATTGAAAATTTCATAAAAATCATATATACATTTAGACCTGATATTATTACAGCACACAATGGAGAAGCGTTCGACTGGGATATTCTTATTGGAGCCTGTATAAGACTTGGTACAACTATCGAGGAAATATCAAAGAAATATTTCGGCGGAAAATCTATAACCAAGAATAAGAGAGAAACAATTCTGAAACTTGGTGGCGAGATTGAAACATTCCATCAGACAATTGTACCAGGAACTATTGTAACAGATTCTCTTCACGCAGTGCGAAGAGCACAGGCGTTGGATTCAAATATGTTGTTTTCAAATTTGAAATACGTCACAAAGTACTCCAAAATCGTTAAGCCAAATCGTGTTTATGTACCTGGTGATAAAATTAGTGAGTATTGGAATGATACAACTCATAGATTCTTCTTTAATGAAGAAGACGGAGATTGGTATATTTATGACCCAACATTCGTACCGAAAGTAATTACGCCTGACCCAACAAAGACAGTTGAATATTTCCAAATTTTATTGGACCACGATAAGGAGGTTAACGAGGCTTCAGGTGGTACAATAGAACGTAAATATAGTGATTTTCAGACAGCAGAATATCTTTATGATGAATACATTAAAAGTATCGAACTCGAAAACACCAATGCTACCACAAGAAAGGGTAAAAACGG
>JAGBBI010000110.1 GCA_017938565.1 Clostridia bacterium | reverse complement strand
TAAGGGCGGCACTTGCAAGTTATGCAACTTTAAGAAGTAGTGGATCGGTTGATTTGTCGGCGTATAATGCTGAAATGCAAAAGGGGAATACTGCTCAAACGGAGTACGCAAAATTTGATGTTCCACATATCTTAGACAATGCTGAAACAGCACAAAGGGCGGTAATAACCGCAACGAACGCAATAGAAACAAAATTTAATTCGGAAAAACCTGTGTTAAGTGGATTGACATTGGGCGGAATAGACAGAAGCGAAGCACGTGATGCTTTTGATGATTTAAAGAGTGCTGTTGATTACGCAGAAAGTGTTTTTGCCGGATTTGCGACAACAATGTCCAATGATGCGATTTTCAGGTATAATGCAACTTTTAAATCAAACTATGAAAAAGAAGCGAAAGAGACATATTTCCAATACAGAGTTACATATTCACAGGCTTGGCAAAAATTTACCGAAGCGACTGCAGTTGATGCAAGGATAAATAGTAATGTAGGAACTCCTACCGGATTGACAAACGGTGAGAAAAACGACTACGACAGGGTTAAGGGTGAATTAAGCAGTTATAACACTCAAATTGGCACAATGAATACCGACCCTGCACGTCGTGATGAATGTGAAAGATATGTTGTGGGTGCAGAGGTTAAAGCGGGCTTAATTCGTGCATACTCTGAACTGCAAAAGGCAAGGGCGTCAGGTGATGCAACTAAGGTTGCTGGTATTACGACAGAAATTACAAACCTAAAAACCTTGGAAAGTGAATATTCAATACCGGGTTCAGATATTGAAACAATAAGAACAAATCTTATGATATCTATAACAAACATTGAAGCATTGTCAGCTGGCAGATTTGTTCGTTTGTCAACAGGCGAAAGAGTTTTTGAAGCCGACTATGAAAGAAAAATTACCGAATTGGTTGGCGAACTTGACCCACTTGTTAGAGATTCTCAAACACGCAGACGCAATATGAACAACAGAAGTGGTGTTTATGCTGATGAGGCAAGAGAAAGAGCAACAACTGTAGGCAATATTGTAACTAAGCTGTCGGATATTCAAATGTTAATAAGTGCAAAAAATGCAATCGATTCAGCGTATTCATTGGATACATATAAAACCGAACGTGAAAGCGCAAGAAGAGAGGCTTCTACTCCTGACCCAAAAGAAAAGAAATATACAGTCGACAGCGTAAGATATTACAATGAAGACGAATTTGCTTCACTAAGAACAGCTAAAAGCAGGGATTTAACAAATGCTATTGGTGCAGAGCAAGAAGCGTTTAGACTTATTCAAACCGAGTTTCCAACAGGGGCTCCTGACCCATCTGACCCAACATTTGCAAGGTATACAGCACTTGTTAACGACAGAAATACTAAGGCTGGTGCTGTTAAAACTATTGCTGATGAATTGAGCGCAATAAATACAGCATATGACAACAATGCTACAATTACAGCGAAAGTTACAAGTGCAAGGAAAAGGGCAACAGCTCTTGTTGCAATCGGCGGAGTTCCGGTGTTTAGGAAGTCAGAGATTGATACTAAAATCACATTGCAAAATACGGATTTGCGAAGCTTTATAACCACTGCAGGAACTCAATATACTGCTATGGAAAATGCAACAAATCATGTAGATTATGAGACTGCTAAGACTGCAAGAGCTAATGCTATTCGTGAGTGTGGTAAAAAACAAAGAATTCTTCGTGAGATGCTACAAGAAAAGCATAGTAGCGATACAGCTTATGATGTAAACACAAGCACAGAGCCTGAAGCACAAACCATAAAAGACGCCATGACAGAAATCAGCAGAGGAATGCCGGCTGAAAAAGTCCCAACTGTAAAAGTAGATGGAGTAGATTATACATTACGACAATTACAAGTTGAAATAGGTAAACAACTTGCAGAACTTGACCCAATAGCCAAAAAAGCGGAAGAATTAAGCACTGATTTAAGTTCAATAACAGATCCAAGTGCTTACACATCAAAGTATAATGAAAGAAAAGCCTTAATTGAAACCGAGGATACGGGAATTAAAGATAGACTTGATAAATTACAACCATATTTGGATGCGTTGACACAGCCAGCGCCTGCAGGTTTTGGTGAGACATTAACTTCAACTCTTAAAAAAATCTTCAAGAGAGCAAAGGATGAAAGAGATTCGTCAATTCCGTCAACACCAACTCCTCCGACAAGATTTTACACTTATAATGGCAGAAGTTATACAGAAGCAGAGATAAAGCAGTTAAGAAGTGATAAAGACAGCGAATTGTCCGGTGCACTTGCCGAAGAAGTAAGAGCATTAATTAACTTGCAAGTCGCTTTCCCTGGTGGGATACCAGCAGACGGAACTCCAGAACGTGCAAATTATGATGCTTTAAAACAAGCAAGAGAAGATAAGGCAGATGTTGTTAAAGGTTTTGCAAACGAACTTGAAGAAATAAACAATGCATATGACAGCGACACTACATTTGACGATGTGGTTAAAGACGCAAGAGCAAAGGCTTCTCCACTTGTTGAAATTCAAAAAGTTTATCCAATTCGTGAGTCTGATCGTGATAATAGAATTGCACAGCTTCGTGAGGGCTTATTCCAAGAAACCAGAGATGAAGCAGATTTGATGCGTGATATTGTCGCTTCGTCAGACGATAGGTCGTCGGAGCAGTATAAGAACGCAGTGAGCGAACGAAATACTTGTGTAGAGAGAATAAAGAAATTTGCTGACGAGCTTGAGGCGTTAAACAATTCTTATAAGAATGACCCAGATATTCAAACTGAAATAGCCAATGCAAGAGCACAAGCTTCTCCACTTATTGAGGTTGAAAATGTTACACCATTCAGGAAGGCTGAACTTGAAAGTACTATTGCAGACTTAATAGATGGACCTACCGGGTTAAATGCTGAGTTGGAGATTGAATCCGATTGTATAAGGGAATTACGCCAAAATCTGTGGAAATATAATGACGAAGCAACGAATAAATATGAAACGGCTAAAAGGACCAGAGAAGGTACTTGCGAAAGAATCAAGATACTTACAGATGCAATTGACGCTTTGAATGCAGAAAGGGAAACACCTGACGCAAACTTGAAAAACACTGTAACTGACCCTGCAAGGGCAAAGGCAAGTGCTTTGGTTGAGTTTAAGGTTGTTAGGGTTGTTCATAATGATGGGCTACCTAAAGCAACGATGCGTGTAACAGCTTTACCTGGTAGAGAAACCGATCTCAGGGCATGTGCCGATAGTAGTGGAGCAACGTTGGTAACGTTTATAAAAGAAGCTGAAAAGGCTGAAAGTGTAAGTGATAAATATGAACCAATCAGGAAGGTAAAGCGTAAAAGTGTTCATCTTAAACTTATTTGCGATGAAATAATAGATCGTGCAGTTGATAAGGATGCAGAAAAAGAAAATTTAAAAGAGCATTTGGCACTGATTGAAAAAGCAGAACAAATGGTAAGCGACTTTGAAGCTTCTCTGACTGCTCAGAATGAACCGCCTGCTCCTGAACAACCACCAGTCGTTGAAGTTGACAATGAACAACAAGAAGAAGAGCGAAAGTTGCAAGAAACCGAGGACTTTATCGAGATAAGAGAGCTTGCGGTAAATGCAAGTTTAAGTATTGTTCGACAAACCATTGAAGAGTATAAAGTTGCTGAAATTGGAAGTTTGAAAGAAGCAGAACTTGAAAGACAATTTGTGAATGCTATGGAGTCCGTGATAAGAAGAAGCCAATCGCTTATGCAAAAAGGATTTACACTTACTGCTGATTATCCAGACAATGAAACCTATGCTGAAATTGCGAAGCAAATTGATCAATTTGTAGAAGGCGTCGAGGAAGCCATTAATCAAGCAGTTGAAGAAATGTTGCAGGCACAAACAAAGAAAAACGACGAACAAAGACGTCAAGAAGAAGCTGAGATGTGGGAAGCATGGCGTAATGTCAATGATGGAAGTTATAACGAAGCTCAAGTAAGAGATGAAGAAACTGCTGATTGGGAAGCTCACGAAAGAGAACTTGCTGAAGCCGAAGCAGAGGAAGATGCATATTGGGC
>JAGBBI010000109.1 GCA_017938565.1 Clostridia bacterium | reverse complement strand
TATCAAATCCTCAAGCATTTCAATGTCTTCTGGGTCTACAATGCTTGGATCAATATTTAAAGATAAAACTTCTTTATTCCCATTCATATTCACTTTTACCAAGCCGTTTGAAGCAACCCCCTCAACCTCACTCTCCTCAACTTCTTTTTGTGCTTGCAACGCCTCTTCTTGCATTTTTTGTGCTTGACGCATTAATGCTTGCATATTAGGTTGACCGCCACCAAATCTTCCAAAATTTCCCATATTTTTCTCCTTTAATCTTCTTTAATTTTTAATTTGTTACCAACAACAATCTTTAATTTTTCGATTAACTGTTCGGTTTCATCTTCAATGACTTCAATTTTTAATTTTATGTTATTCTCGGCAAAAAATTTATCTAAGATTTGCCTATTTTTTGTTTCTTCCAATGATTTCACAAGAGAATTCTCTATCAAAGTTATTTTAAAGGTTTCGTTGCTTAATGAAATCCCTCTTGTGTCTGAAAGCGCAGAATAAATTAGCATCTCCGAATTTTCTCTTAAATATTTTAAAAGTTCACCATAAATCGATTGTGCTGATTGTTCTTTTTTGCTTAATGCTTTATGCCCGTTAGACAAAATTTGGCTTATTTTTTTTTTATCTTCAAGCGGTGCTTGAAGTTTTTTTTCTAATGCTTCTATTCTTTCTTCTAATGTTATATTGTTCATTGCTTTAATAACGCTTGTTTCAAGTACTATCTTTGGCTGTACGCTATACCGCAACTCTTGTTCTACCATACTAAGTTCTTCAACCGCACGAACTATTGTAGTGTAATTGTCTTTTTGTGCTTGCTTTTGCATTTTGTCAAATACATCTTTTGGAACGACAACCATTTCTTTTGCCTTGCTAGGCACTGTCATTATTACAAGCAAATCTCTGAAATACGATATTAAATCCTTGCTTAACACCAGCGGAGGTTTTCCTTCAGACAACAATTTATCTAATTCGGCAAGCACTTTACCCATATCCCTATTCAAAACACCATCGGCAATTTCATATAATTGTTCTTTTTCGATTGCACCGATTACATTTACAACACTTTCGTAGGTTAAATTATCGTTGGAGTATGATATTACCATATCTGCGACCGATAGGGCATCACGAACACTTCCTTCGCCCGCTCTTGCAATTAATTGAACAGCTTTATCATCATATTTAATTTTACTGTCGTCAAGTATCTTTTTCAAGAGAGTTGCAATTTTGTCTGTTGCCACCAACTTGAAGTCAAACCTCATACATCTTGAAAGTATTGTTGCTGGAAGTTTATGAACCTCTGTTGTTGCCAATATAAATACTACATATTTTGGAGGCTCCTCCAAGGTTTTTAATAAAGCATTAAAAGCTGACGTACTAAGCATATGGACTTCATCAATGATAAATACTTTATATTTACTATTTACCGGCGGATATTTCACAAGTTCCCTAAGTTCACGAATTTCATCTACTCCATTATTGCTTGCAGCGTCAATTTCTAATATATCCAAGTTTTGTTCGGTTTTCCCCAGGCAGTTATCACATTCGCCACAAGGCGATCCATTGACTGCATTTGTGCAATTAATGCTTCTTGCAAAAATTTTCGCAGTTGTAGTCTTTCCTGTTCCACGACTTCCACAAAACAAATACGCATGCCCAATTTTGTCATTTGCTATTTGGTTCATTAGTGTTTTTGTAATGTGGTCTTGATCTATAACCGCATCAAATGTTTTAGGTCTATATTTTCTGTATAGTGCTAAATAACTCATTTAATTTTTACCTTTAATTTTATTTTTTATTCTCTGTAATGTATTATCAATACTTTTGATTGACTTGTCAAGCTTCTCTGCAATTTCTGATTGTTTCATACCTTCCAAATACAAATTCAACACTTCCTGCTCAAAACTTGAAAGATTAATTGATATCGTCGTCGCAGTTTCTTCTTTTTCAAACAACTCCATCACTATTTCTTCTGGTGTTAACGGATGAATTAACTCCATTCCACTTTCACCTAATGCTTCAACGTCCTCAGCAGACAGCGATATTGAAGTGTTTAACGCCATATTTTTTTTACTATTTGCTTTTTTTATTGCATCTAAAATTTGCCGTTTCGCACACATCAACACAAAGGCTTTAAACGATTCGCTTTCAATTCCGCCCCTGTTTTCATCATATCTTTCAATTCCATCAACTAGCCCGATCAACCCTTCTTGACATAAGTCATCCGAGTTTCCACCTGCAATAAAAAATTTTTGTGAAATCTTTTTAACCTCTGGCAAAAGCATCTCTACAACACTTTCCAATTCTTCTTTAGATAATTTCATTGGTTATTTCCCCAAATTATTTCTTTGTCTTACGGCTTCATATACCACAATCCC
>JAGBBI010000108.1 GCA_017938565.1 Clostridia bacterium | reverse complement strand
TAAGTTTTACCTGTCCCAGTGGCTTGAGTTATGCCAACCATATTTTCTCCACCTTCAAAAAGCGAATAAGCCTCTAAATATGTGTCCATATTATGTGGCATTAATATGCCGTTTGCGATTAAATCTTCTCTTGTTTTCATAGTATTATCCTTGAAAATTAATGTATAATTATGATATCACAAAATCATAATAACTACAACAAAAATAGATAGTGCAAACTATAAAAATTAATTAATGTAAATTTTATAAAAGGGTTGACAAAGGGGAAAACTTGGTGTAAAATATTGAGCGTAATAAATAAATATCTATTTGTGCCAAAGACGGCAAGTCGTGAAAATTCACTGTAAAATCTTGTCTAGGAACAAATTTTGGAAATTTTAAGGGTAAAGTTCGTTTCCAGATGTGTTCCTCGCATCTGGAATTTATTTTTTATATATAAAAGAGGAGGGTAATATGTCTGCAAATAGAGAGATTAAGAACACTATTGTTGCTGAGATTAAGGAACGTGTTCAAAACGCAAAGTCAGTAGTACTTGTTGATTACAAAGGCTTAACAGTTGAACAAGACACCGCTCTTAGAAACAAGTTTAGAGAAGCAGGTTGTGAATACAGAGTTTACAAAAACCGTCTTATTAAGATTGCGTTAAACGAACTTGGTATTGAACTTGATTCTAAACACTATGATGGACCAACTGCACTTGTTACAAGTGAAACTGATGTGGTTGCTCCTGCAAAAATCGTCTTCAATGGCGAAACTGAATACAAAGTAATGAAGGCTAAATGTGGTTACATCGAAAACAAAGTTATGGAATATGACGAAGTTAAGAAAATCGCATCTATCCCAAGCAAGGATGTACTTGTTGCTCAATTACTTGGTATGCTTTTAAATCCAATCCGTTCACTTGCTGTCGTTTTGGATCAAGCTGCTAAAAAGCAAGAAAATTAATTAAAAAAACAAAAAATAATTTTTAAGGAGAATTTAAAATGGCTGATATTAAGAAAATATTAGATGAAATTAAAGAACTTACCGTTGTTGAACTTAACGAACTTGTTAAGTCATTAGAAGAAGAATTTGGTGTTAGTGCTGCTGCTATGGCAGTTGCTGCTCCAGCTGGTGGCGCTGCTGCTGCTCCAGCAGAAGAAGAAAAGAGCGAATTCAACGTAGTGCTTAAAGAAGTTGGCGCTAACAAGATCGCTGTTATCAAGGTTGTTAGAGAAGTTACAGGTCTTGGACTTTCAGAAGCTAAGGCTCTTGTTGACGGAGCTCCTGCAACAATTAAAGAAAACGTTGCAAAAGAAGCTGCTAATGAAATGGTTGCTAAGTTCAAAGAAGCTGGCGCTACAATCGAATTGAAGTAAGTTTAAATGTAAAAAGCCTAAGGGAATATTACCCTTGGGCTTTTTGTTTGAATAATTAACTTCTATTATTTTTCAAGGAATGTGGAACATTCAACAGAACCATTCTCATTTAAGACAGCAATTCCATTGGCTAAGCATTTGCCTTGTTTGTTAAACAGGCACGTGGCGTTACATAAAACTTCGACACTTGGACGAACTAAAGGTTGTGGAATTTCATCACTGAACTCGGTTTTGTTTTCGTTACTAGATGGTGAAAAGGTCTGACATTTTGTACGCCTGTCGATGATGATATGTCTGGCATAGCAATTACAATTGTTGTTATATTCACACTTTCCACATTTACATTTTAAATCTACCATATATATTTTGTCTCCTTTTAACTTTATTATTGGCAAACATAATTTAATTATACTGATAGATTTTGTGAATTTCATTGACAATCATTGGCTACTTTTGTTACAATAAACCCATAAAGGGGAGAAGTAAAATATGAAAGTAATTTTAACAAAACAAGTAAAAAATGTAGGAAAAGCTGGGGACGTTGTAAACGTTTCTGATGGCTATGCCAAAAACTTTTTATTTAAACAAGGAATGGCCATTGAGGCAAATCAAGAAAATCTTAATGTGAATACACAGGCAAAGCAAAAAGCAGAGCGTGAAAGAGCACAAGAAAAAGCCGAAGCGGAAAAACTCGCTGGAATTTTAAAGGATGTTGAAGTTGTTATCAAGGCGTCAACTGGAAAGAATGGACAAATGTTTGGCTCGGTTACAAATAAAGAAATTTCAGAAGCTTTAGAAAAAATGGGGCATAATGTTGACAAAAAGAAGATAGTTGTCGCAAATCCGATTAAATCTTTGGGTGTTTATGAGGTAACTTGCAAACTATTCCCAGAAGTATCTTGCAAATTAAAAGTTGTGGTTAATTAAGTAAAAAGTAAATTAAATGACTGGTAAAAACTACCAGTCATTTTTGTGTATTAATATTAAAAGTGAATAGTGATGTTTGCAGTTGTTTATGTACTATGCCAAACATAAGTTGTTGATTTAAAAGGTTTTATTTGCGCTGATATTTACATTGTTTGGTCGTCATCGTCCCCCAGTGCTCCGTCTTTTTTGTTTTTCTTGGTAAGTAAAAGAAAGTTTCCGCGTCCGGTATTAATAAACCAGTCAATTATTTTTTGTGTGTCAGGAGTAGGAGTTCCTTGCCCGTTGTTATATTCTTGTTTTAACACGGCAATTTTACTTCCAATATCAGGCGTCTTGTAAGGAATAGAGGTTGCGTCAGGGTGTAATTTAAAGTATTCATCAAACAACCGAATCCATTCATCAGGGGAGCGTTGTATATTTGTTGCTTCTTCTTTTTTAAGGAAGTCCTTCCTTCCAGTATTAACAAACCAATCAATAATTTTTTGAGCGTCGGCTGAAGGTTTTCCTTTGCCATTGTTATATGCTACTCTTAAGCTAATTAGTTTTAATCCAACGATAGGAGTCCTTTTTGTAATAGTAGTGGCGTTTGGATGTTGTTTGAAGTATGCCTCGTATATTTCAATCCATTCATCAGGGGAGCGTTGTATATTTGTCGCATCTTCTTTTTTAAGTAGGTTCAGTCGCCCAGTTTTGTTAAACCAATCAATAATTTTTTGAGCGTCGGCTGAAGGCGAGCCGTTCCCATTATCATATTCTTCTCTTATGTCTTCAAATTTACTTCCAATTACGGGAGTGCTTTTAGGAATAGAAGTTGCGTTAGGGTGTTCTTTAAGATATGCTTCAAATAATTTAATCCACTTATCAGATGATTTTCGTCTATCTTTATTGATTAAAAGAAAATTTTTACGACCGGTATTAATAAACCAATCAATTATTATTTTAACATCATCAGAAGGTGAGCCTTGTCCATTATTATATGCTTTCTTTAAGTCGCCCATTTTATTTCCAACAACAGGTGCGCTACCAGGTATAGTAGTAGCGTTAGGGTTCTCTTTTAAGTAGGTGTCAAATAATTGAATCCACTCATCTGAAGAAAGTGGAGTATTTGTGTTCTTTTCTAATTTTAACATATTTTGTCGTCCAGTAGAAATGAACCAATTAATAATTATTTGCTCATTAGCAGAAGGAGAGCCTTGTCCATTGTTAAATGCTTCTTTCAGATGTCTCATTTTGCTACCTATAATATGGGTGCCTTTAGGTATAGAAGTCGCTTTAGGGTGTTCTTTGAAATATGCTTTAAATAATTCAAGCCATTTATTGGTAGAGTGATGCGAGGCCTTTTTCAATAGCATATTTTGACGCCCAGTGTCAATG
>JAGBBI010000107.1 GCA_017938565.1 Clostridia bacterium | reverse complement strand
TTTACAGATGTTCCATATGGCATAGTTAGTTCATATTGCGTTACTGTTGGACCTCTTACAATATTTGTAACTTTGGCATCAACATTAAAACTGCTTAAAACTTGTTCAAGAGCCGCACTTTTGGCTTGATAATCACCACCATATGTACTTTCATCATCTGAACAATATTCTAAAAGCGAAGTTGGCGGTGCATAATATTTTTTACCTTTGCCTGGACTATGTTTCTTTGGCTTTACGGTGTTAAATATTGGAATTTGCTCAGCTTTTTCTTCTTTTTGTGTTGGATGATTATCAAAAAATGATTTCGCCGTACTTTCAAAGACCTCAGGTTCTAAGCTACGACCTCTTTCATTCGTTGTTCTTGTGTTTTCGTTAGTATCAAACGGAGTAAATGGATTATTGTCAAATGCACTGTCATCTCCACGTCCCCTACCCCTTGAATCTGTAAATCCTGACGAGTTTAATCCTGCGGTAAAGATGCTTGAATCGACCACTTCATCTTCACCATTAAAGTATTCCTGCTCGTCGTTAGTGTCATCACCTACTCCTTCAATCTCTTCCGTTGATTCGTAATCCTCATCATTGTCATAATGTAAAGTATATCCGAATTCTTCATCTTCAACATTTTCCGTATCATCTTGATAGTTCTCATTATTATCTGCATTTATATCAGTGAAACCATTCCCTTTACCTGTCTTAAAAATAGGTGGGACATAAGGATATTGAATATACTCTTCAGCACTAGAAAACTTAGATGGATCATAATGAGAATGTGCCTTATCGTCGTTTAATAAGTCATACCCACCATCTGCTGGATCAACCTCATTTGTTAAAGTTTCGTTATCATACGCATCAAATATATGTGGGACATCTTGTTGCGATATACTCTCCTCAACTTCATCATCCAACGCCATTGAATGGTTGCTTCTTGATGATTTAATAGAGGTATCATTGTTTAAATTTACATTTGCAATGGCGCCACCAATACCATCATTTAAATACGAGAAGTTATTATCGTTAATCCCATTTCTTTCGGCCATCGATTTAGCCTTTGTACTAGTCTCAAATTTCCTTGCAACCAAGTAATAATCAACACAAAGTGCGACAAAAACCGTAAGGATTATCGCAAATAAAATACACGCACCAACCGAACTTAATAAACACATAAATGGATATGTGATTATCGATGCAATAAGTCCTCCAACGGTAATACCGCTTTCGAAAGTTGCTACATCCCCAAGGAAATTAAAATAATTTGAAAACCTTACACCGGCATCCCCTGCAAACTTTGCAACAAACGCAGTATGTAAAAGCAATTCTAAACTAACTGCGACCATAATTAAATACGTCAAGTTTTTCCCTGACATATAAAACTTCATATTAAACGCAAACCCAAGAGATATTAAAATTCCGAGCACAATCAAAGGGTAAAACATAAGTCCAAATATTCCGAGCAAAATATTTGATAGCCCCGATGCAAATTTAAAAAAAGTTAAAAGCCCAAGAACAGCAAAAAGTGAAGCAGATAAAAATCCCTGCCACTTTGTTTTCTTTGCTTTTTTCCTTGATTTATAATACACTAAACCAACTCCTATAAAATTCCTAATATATAGTTTAACACATTCATTTTGCTTTTGGCAAATATTTAAACATTAATTATAATGAGGTTTTTACTATTTTACTATTGAGATAAAAAACTTCTCGCTGGAAATATATTTTTTGAAAGCCTCTTCACAGTCTTGTTTTTGAAGGCTACGTATCTCTTGCTCTCTTAGCCTTGAATCAAAGAGTTCTCCTGTATAGGCTAAATATGAAATGTGTGCTTGTGGCACATCTTGCCCCATTAAAAAGTTATTAAGCAAAACACTTTTTGCCAGTTCAAATTCATCATTCGTAATTCCAGAATTTAAAGCCTCGTCTATTACTTTTTTGACTTCTTCAATTGCCTTGTCGCAATTTGGTGTGGTTGTAGAAAAATCTATCAACATAAACCCATTGTTCTTGTAATTTAACTGGTCAGCATAAATACTATAACAAAGCGACAATTGATTTCTAAGTTTTATAAATAATCTTGAACTCATA
>JAGBBI010000012.1 GCA_017938565.1 Clostridia bacterium | reverse complement strand
ATGGCGATAAATATTCAATAGACGTCTTAAGGGTAAAAGCCATATGCTATTCTGGACTTGAAGATAAAGCAAGAGAAGAAGAAGTGTTAAAACAAATTATAACAATATACCCGAAGGATATAAAAGCAAGATGTATACTCGCAAAGATGCAAAGGGGTGAAAACGCAAGCTCTAAAATGATGGGAATGGGCACGATGTCTGATTGCTTGGCCGACGATTTTAAACAATTCTATGAAAACAAGTTGGTAAATTTAAGTGGCGAAAATTTTAGTATTGAAGAAATTGCGTATTATTATGAATTGTGTCTTAGATTTGGCAGTAATGAGATTATTAAAAATTGTACAGACGAGTATTTAAAATGTAATAGGTTTACCGATGTTATCTATGATGCATTGATAGATATAACTTTAGACGACTTCAAAAAAATGCTGGTAGTTGAAAGACTTGTTTTGGCAGGGGTTGACGGGGAATGTTTTTCTCTTATTAATGGGATGATGAAAAAGTTGAACTTGTCAAGTATAAAATATTTAATTTCTCAATTTAAAGATACTATGTCGGAATCGTTTTATGATAACAATGAAGCAAATGAACCTTTAAATAATGTAATAGACAATGCTTTTGCAAAAGCTTATTCTTTATCGTTGTTGTTCGATATAGATGGTGCGGAAATCGCAAATAAGTTAGGGGCGTTAATATTGTATGCGTCGTTGCATAAGTCTGATGAAAGCATTGATTTTATTAAAACCTTGTACAATGAAAATAACCTAGCATTCAGTGCTTGCATCTTGATAAATCCACAACTTGCAAAAATGCCTAAACTAAAAAAATATTTAGGCTTGAAAAATATCGAAATTGATGAGATAATAAATGCCCTTAAAAAAGCAGGATTTAGATAATTGACTTAGGAAGAGAGGTGGCATAGATAATGAATGAAAACGATATAAAAAAGAAAAAAGTTGAAGGCTGGCAACGTGAACTTGACGGGCTTAAACGTCGTGAAGCTATATACAGAAAAAGATATGGCGAAGTCCCAAAAGAATATATTGTTGATGAAGAAGCTTTTTGGACGACTAAATGGGAAGAAGACAGGCTAAGAACAATTAGAAAACAAGCCGTTGGTTTGGTTTGTAAAAAATATAAAGAGTATTTTGGTTCAGAACCAAGAATTCTAAAAGGGAAACAAGAAATTTACAGCCAAGCATTGATTAGGGGATACAGAGAAATGAATTTTCATCAAGATTGTTTTGTAAATCAATTAGGTGATAAAATGTTCCTTGGAGATAAAAACGAGTATGAAATTTGTGAGCCTAATCGAACATTCCCGTATTTTTATATAAGGGCGGGAAAACAAGACGAGCTGGTGGTTGCTTTTCATTGTGGTGATAAAAAAGATGATTACAAAAAATGTGTTCAGTTTATGTCAGAAATCCATAAAATTTACAAATGCAAAACACCAAGTGCGCTAATGCTTTCATCAAGCAAATATATAGATCCAGAATATGCAAAAGTGTATGATTACGATGGGAGATTTTTGGTGTCGCTTTTGCACAGGTCAACATCGGGGGTTTATAGTTTCGTAGAATACTGTAAATACAGGGTTTTTAACAATATTAGTATGTATAGTGATGAGTATTTAGAGGGGATACATTCGGAGTGGCTAAGAGAAATGGCCGAGAAAGACTTACAAGAAAGACTATGTGAAAATGGAACGCCCGAAAATGTTGAAAGGTTGACTTTTGCAAGAGAATACTTAGATGTCGCACTTCAAGAGCAATCTTCGGACAGTATGTAATTTTTAAGAAAAAAAATGAGTACAAAGTTTGTACTCATTTTTGTTTTGATTCAATTATTACTTATTACAAGCGGTATAAAATTCAACAGCAAGTGCAACTGTTGCACCAACCATTGGGTTGTTACCCATACCAATAAATCCCATCATATCAACGTGAGCTGGAACTGATGAGCTTCCAGCGAATTGAGCATCTCCGTGCATCCTTCCCATAGTATCTGTCATACCATAACTTGCAGGGCCTGCAGCAACGTTGTCTGGGTGAAGTGTTCTTCCTGTCCCGCCACCACTAGCAACACTGAAATATTTTTTGTCATTTTCATAAGCCCATTTTTTGTAGGTTCCAGCAACTGGATGTTGGAATCTTGTTGGGTTTGTTGAGTTGCCAGTAATTGAAACGTCAACTTTTTCGCTTATCATAATTGCAACGCCTTCAGATACGTCGTTTGCACCATAAACCCTAACCTTTGAACGTTCGCCATCGCTAAATGGAATAGTGCGAACAACTTTAAGTTCTCCAGTTTCAAAATTATAGTCGGTTTCAACGTATGTGAACCCATTTATTCTTGAAATGATATAAGCAGCATCTTTGCCAAGTCCATTTAAGATAACTCTTAATGGAGTCTTTCTTGCTTTGTTTGCTTTAAGTGCAATACCAATAGCACCTTCAGCTGCCGCAAAACTTTCGTGTCCTGCAAGGAAACAGAAGCAGTCGCACTTTTCATCTAAAAGCATAGCCCCAAGATTGCCATGGCCCAAACCAACTTTTCGTGTGTCAGCAACAGAGCCTGCAACACAGAACGCTTGAAGACCTTCACCTATAAGACTTGATGCTTCGCTTGCTGTCTTTGGGGCCTTTGTAAGGGCTAGGGCAGTACCAGCAGTGTATGCCCAAACGGCATTTTCAAAACAAATTTGTTGTACGCCTTTAACAATTTTTTCTGGGTCAATTCCAGCTTTTAAGCAGATTTCTCTGCAATTTTCTAAAGATTCTAAATTATATTTTTTCAAAAAAGCATTAATAGAAGCTTCTCTTTTTTCTCTTCCTTCAAATTCTACCATAATTTACATGCCTCCTTATTGCTTTCTTGGGTCGATAACTTTAACGGCTTCTGCCATACGACCATAAGAATTTGTATATTTTTTGAATGCTTCATTTGGTTCGACACCATTTGAAATGTCAGCCATAACTTTGCCAATTGAAATATATTCATAACCAATTATTTCATCGTTTTTGTCAAGTCCAATTTTCGAAACATAACCTTCGGCGATGTTTAGGTATCTTGAACCTTTTGCTTTTGTTCCATACATTGTACCAACTTGGCTTGTAAGTCCTTTGCCAAGGTCGTCAAGTCCAGCACCGATTTCAAGACCATTTTCGCTGAATGCCGATTGAGAACGTCCATAAACGATTTGCAAGAAAAGTTCTCTCATGGCAACGTTAATTGCGTCGCAAACAAGGTCGGTGTTAAGAGCTTCTAAAAGGGTCTTTCCTGGAAGGATTTCAGATGCCATAGCAGCAGAGTGAGTCATTCCACTACAACCAATTGTTTCAACTAGTGCTTCTTCGATAATGCCGTCTTTAATATTTAGTGTTAGTTTGCAAGCACCTTGTTGAGGAGCGCAAGCCCCAACTCCGTGGGTAAGTCCACTTATATCTTTGATTTCTTTTGCATGTACCCATTTCCCTTCTTCAGGAATAGGTGCATTTTCGTGGCGTGCACCTTTTGCAACAGGGCACATATTTTTAATGTGTGTAGAATAATGCATAATTCTCTCCTTATATTTAGTAGTCTTCTATAATTATATCACAAGAAAAAGTTGATAGTAAACTATTTCGTTTGATTTTGTGTTTAATTTATGATATATTTTAGTAAAATAATTATGAAAGAAGAGAGGTTTTATGGCAGAGGGAAGGTCTTTTAATATTGTAGCAAATGAAGTTTGTGTTGAATATGAAGAAAAAAAGTCAAAGTTCTATGGATATTCAAAATATGTTAAAAATGAAGAACAAGTTAATGAATATTTGAATTTGCTATGGCAGGCTCACCCTCAAGCCACCCATATATGCTACGCTTTTGTGCTTGGTCAGCGTGGTGAAATAACAAAGAATAATGACAACGGAGAACCAGCAGGGACTGCGGGTATGCCTATTCAAGAAGCAATTAAAAAACGTGGGCTAACAAATACTCTGGTTGCGGTTGTAAGATATTTCGGTGGCAAAGAACTTGGCGCAAATGGTCTTTATAAGGCATATTTTAAAACAACTCTTGATACACTTGAAGTCGCAAGTTATCATATTATGGAAGAATGTGCGGTATACGAATTTAAATTTAGTTACAATGAATTTGCAAAAGTTGGTGCATACTTAAGAGATTACGACTATCCGGTATTAAGGAAAGAATATCTTGACATAGTAAAGGCAGAGATTGCTTTGCCAGTATCTAAAGAACAACTGATTTTTAGTGAACTAAAAATGCTTTTAAATGG
>JAGBBI010000106.1 GCA_017938565.1 Clostridia bacterium | reverse complement strand
TTTGGTAATCATTGTTGTGTAATGTTTCTTTTTTAAGTAGGCTATGCCAGTTTTCCATAACAGCATTGTCTAATGGACTACACCTTTTCTGCTCATAGATATTTGAAATCCTAAATTATTACAAAATGCTTTTTATTTGTGGTAGTCATCTACCATCTATATAGAGTATAACATATTTATCTAATTGTTGGACACAAAAAAAGAAAGAAATAGTGATTAAACTATATCTTTCTAAACTCATACTTTTTTTCGTATGTCAGTTTTGGGTTTCACTATAGAATATTGACTTTTTACATATTTTAAGCTATAATATGAAATAGATAGAAGGTGTAAAATGAGTCAAAGAAAAGAAAGGGAAAAGATAATTGAGAAGTGGAATAAATTTAAATCTGAGAGTTATGCCAAACTTAATGAACAAGATTTGCCGGGTGAACTTTATGTCGCTAAATTATTTCAACTTGAAGAAGACGTAAAGCGTGCAATTAATATGGATTTAAACAACATGCGTGAAAGAAGGAAAAAAGAAAATAATGTTTTTGCGGTCTTTTTCACAGTAGCATCAGCGTTGCTTGTAACAAGTTTAATTCAGGCAGGTTTTGGGCTAAGATTTAATGAGTATCATTCACCAATTAAAGAATTGCCTTATAAAGAAGAAACCACGCCGGAAGAAGAGACGGATGAAGTGATATATTTTCAAGAGATGTAAGTCTAATCAATAAAAATCAAGGACAAAGCGTAATGTCCTTGATTTTTGTTATATTAGGGGGTATAATTATTAAAAATAGGATAAGGAGCTTATGTATGAGCAAGTATGAAGATTTAGTAAAACAATATTGTTACAACTATTCATTGGCATTAGAGCGTTTAATTAAGGAAGCAAAAAATAGAGAGCAAGTATTATCAAGAAGAGAAGAATTGAAGGCGTATACTAAGAAAATGTTTGATGGACAGGTTGCGTTGTTGCCTGAAAATCAAAAGAAGAAAGGCTTTAGTGCAGAGATTATGGAAAAGTATATGAGAGCATATTCTGAATCTCTGGATAATATTCTTGATGAAGAAAGAAAAGACAAAAGTAGTATTTTTGAAAGGAAAGCACAACTTAAACGAGTGACAACGGAGTCATACGAGTCAGAAATTAAAAGGTTAAAATCAAAAAGAAAGACGAAGATTTTTGCTGGTGCTATCGCAGGGGCGGTAGTTGCTGGTGGTATTTTGGCTGGAACTTTAACAAACCAAAGAAATAACAGTGAAGAACAGACAACGGATACACAACCTGCTGTTAGTGATACAATGCCACAAGAGGATGGACAAGGGATTCCAAGTGAAGAATATTATTCGAAAGTTGTTGGAGATGCTCCAGAGGTGCGTTCCTATACAAATGCTAATGGTGAATTCTTAAGACTTGACAATATTGTTGATATTAATACATGGGCCTATAATGAAGTTGCAAATGAATTAAATGCGTACAAGGAAGCAAATCCAAACGGGAAATATGATTTTGATATGAGTATGATAAGTCCAGAGATTGGTTGTGGTCTTATGATTGCAGAAAGTTCAGGCGCTATTAATAGTAATACAAGCAATCCAAAGTATCAAGGGCCGTACAGCATAGGGGTTAGCGATGAGTATATTGGAAGTATTAATACTGTTGCACAAGCATTAACTGGGCAAAATTGTATTGATCCAAACAATGTTGATAGAGAGGTGCAAGACCCAAGAATTGCGTGCAAAGCCTATCTTTATGATATGATTGAAAATTATCGACAACTTAAATATGCGTTAAGCGATGCCGGTTTATCCAATGTTGAAATTACGCAACGATTATTGATAGATTCATATTTAAATGGTGCGACTGGAGCTGTAAGAAAAATCACGGAGGGTAGAGACTATAAAAGGCCTTACGCCGATAAAATAATGGACTATGAAAAAGTATTTGAAGATTATGCAGATGATCTTGAATCTCACCCAGAGATAAGGGAGCAAGATTCATCTGCGTATGGAAGAAATGCCCATCAAAGATTAAATAAAATAACTGAAAAATATTCAAACACACCAACCAGAGGCGGAGATGCGTCTGCTGATGAAATGGATTAAAAATAAAAGCCTTACCTTAAATGGTAAGGCTTTTATTCATTTATTGGCTGATTAGAGGGGCTTATTTGTGTGCATTTATTAAGCAAAAAATCACAAGCGACAAGTGTAGCTCCGGCATTGTTTTGGGTACGACCTTTATGAATGGAGTCTATGCGTATTTGTGCGTTCGCTTTAATTTCCTGTATGGCAAAAGAAAGTTCATTTAACGCTTGGTCATTAAGTGTGGCAAGTATTTTATTTATTTGATATTCTTTGTCTTCTTGTCCTTGCCTTGCAATAATTGCCATAAATGGAAGTTGCTTTAGCTTTTGCTTTCTTGCAGTGTTTTCTAATTTGTCGGCGTCATACTTAAATTCAAAATAGGTTTTTGCCAATGTTATCAATAGTGTAATTTGTTTTTCATCAATACTTGAATCACTCATTTCTTAGTTCCTTTAATATATTTTGTAAAATGTTTATAGCATTGTTTTGTTAAAATATCAATATTAAAGCACCGCCAATCTCAGCGGTGCTTTGTGTTATTTAAAATTTCTATCTTGTTGCTGGCTGTATTGTTGGTCAACCCAAGCACTTAATTTTGGTTGCTGTGGGGTACCAATTCTTATTTTGTCAAATATTTTAGAACATATTGTAATTATATAGCCAGAGATTAAGATTAGAATTATCAAAAATAGCGTATTTTGTAAGCCAATAGATGTAATTTCAAAGAAGTCGGAGGCAAACAACGAAAGTCCTAGGCAGATGGCGGTCATTGTTGTGCATAATATTCCATTAATTGTATTCATTGGATTACATAGTTTAAATAGCATTACAAGGCCTGTAAACGTAACAGCAAGTGTTGCCATCGAGCTTATAAGAATTGTGTCATCCCAAGTCCCTTGCGTGAATAAAACAAATAAGTAAATTGCAACGGTATTAATGAATAATGTTAATGCACCAGGAGTTGCATTTTTGAATAAGTTGTAAATAAATCGTCCTTGTATTCGGTTTTTATTAGGTTGCAGAGCAAGGAAGAAGCTTGGTATGCCGATTACGAAAAATTCAAGCATATACATTTGGAATGGAGAAAATGGGTAAACTTGACCTGTTGCCAATATGAAAACTGAGAACAATATAGTGAATATAGTTTTCATAAAGAATAGGGCAGAAGATTTCTGAATGTTGTTTATTACACGTCTTCCTTCAAATACGGCTTGTGGCATTGAAGAAAATTTGCTGTCCAAAAGTACCATATGTGAAACGCTTCTTACCGCTTCCGAACCGCTTGCCATAGCAATTGAACAATCGGCTTCTTTGAGCGCTAAAATATCGTTAACGCCATCT
>JAGBBI010000105.1 GCA_017938565.1 Clostridia bacterium | reverse complement strand
CCGATTGTATATTGCCTGCCATATTGACAATTGCACAAATACCATCATTTTGCATATTTTTAATAATACTTTCCTCATCGCACTCATCAAAAAGATGAGCATGGCTGTCTATTGCAAGCTCAGTGATGGTTTGAGGTCTTACGAACTCTTCTCTTATTCTTTTGTCAGACATATTATTCTCCTTGATTTTACGACGACATTATACAATAAATCAAAAAGATTTGTCAATTCATCTTAATAATTAAGGGAATAGTTGGCACAAAACTTAAATAAAATTTACTATGAATAAAATATGGGTTTTAATTTGTTTTTTGTCTTGCCTGTTACTTACCCGCACTGCACCCGACACAATATTACCATCAATGATAGGAGCAACGAACAGTGCGCTATCACTTTCGTTTGAGCTTCTTGCAATTTACTCGGTATGGCTGGGAATTTTGGGAATCGTAGAGAACACAAAACTTAGCGCATTTTTATCTAAAATGCTATCGCCCTTAATCAATTTGCTTTGGGGAAAAAAATCTATGAATGAAAAAGCAAAAAAATACTTGTCGCTCTCACTTTCAACCAGCGTGCTTGGAATCGGAGGCGCTTCAATCCCTCTTGGAATAAAGGCCATAGAAGAAATGGACGACAAAAGCGGAACTATCACCTTCCCTATGATAATGACAATAGTTTTCGCAAGTTCCGGAGTCCAACTAATTCCCACCACCGTTATGGGTATGATGATTTCGTCTGGAAGCAACAGCCCTGCATTTGTGATTTTACCAACAATCTTAGCCGGTTTAGTTACAACCATTGTTGGCGTTCTTCTTGCTAAACTTTGCGAAAAACTTTCCAAAAAGCTCAAAAATGGAGCAAGCCCAAAATGATATATGTTGTCCCTATTCTATTTTTAATTATTTTCGTTTATTGCATTATTAAAAATATACCAGCTTACGACTTCTTTGTTAAAGGTTGCAGTGAAGCCGTTAATCTCGTAATCTCAATCTTTCCTTACCTATGTGCAATTTTTATTTTTGTTACTCTTATGGACGTAAGCGGAATTTCGGATAAACTTTGTATCTTGTGTGAGCCACTTTTGTCTTTAGTTGGCATTCCAAAAGAACTTTCCAAACTTATCATCTTGCGACCATTCTCCGGCAATGGCTCTCTTGCAATAGTCAAAGATATTTTTATGAAATATGGCGTCGACAGTTATATAGGAAGGTGTGCAAGCGTTGTAGTTGGTGCCAGCGACACAATCTTCTACGTAACCGCAGTTTACTTCTCTACCACCAATGTAAAAAAACTAAGATACACAATACCAATTTGTATTATAGCTTCATTTTGTGGTTCTATTGCATCGTGCTTTTTTGTTAGAATTTTTAGCTAATTCAATAGCAATTTGTTGCTCTTTTTATAAGTGATCAACATCGACCGATAAAACACCCGCCTTACTACAACACATCAATAAACGGGCAATTTTGAGGCTAATTATTTATACACGTAAATAAACTCTATTGAAAACGGTTTATTAACACCACTTTAACGACCATTTACAAAGTAAAAAAATGAAGCAATATTTTTCTTCATTTTTTCGTATATTTTATTAAAAATCTTACAAGTTTATTTCCTTCAAGTATAAGCTTTTTTTTCTCTTCAAACTCATATTTCTTGGCAAGTTTTTGCATCTCTTTTTCTCTTTCAATTATATGAATAAAATATAAACTGCCACCTCTTTTTAAGATATCGTTTGCAGTTTTAAAAATATCTTCAAGCGTAATAGACAATTCGTGTCGTGCAAGCGATTTGCTTGATGATTGGTTTATTTTACCACTCCCCTTTTTAAAATATGGCGGATTGCAAACAATTACATCAACTTCGCTAACGTAATTTTTTGCATCTACTAAACTACTATTGTAGACTTTAATTTGTGTTTCTGTTTCATTATATTTTGCCGACAACTTTGCAACATCGGCAAGCTCTTTTTTGAATTTCAAATTCACTTAACTCTCCCACACTAACACGACCTGCAACTTCCAATCCAACTATTCCACTACCACTGCAAAAATCAACCAAACGCTCTATTTTATCCTCATCAACAAATCTTGCCAGAACCACACTATCGCTTGTGAATGTATATAAATTTTTGTCTTGAAAAAT
>JAGBBI010000104.1 GCA_017938565.1 Clostridia bacterium | reverse complement strand
CCAGATTTTATTAATTAAGGATATACGCAAAGTTGCAAATTTTTCAATGAGAGAGTTGATGACAAAGGCACTGGGGTATTTAAAAGAAGAAAATGCCACTATGTGAGAACTTTATTTTTTTATTTGCCTTGTTTGATTGTTTATGCTAAAATGAAAAAGTTAATATTTAATTTGGAGTTGTTATGCCAAACCTTGATAGTTTTGTTAAAATAAAAGGAATATCCAAAACTTTTTCGACAATCAATAATAGCCAATATAAAACGATTGATGAATTTTGGGAAGAGTTAATTCCAAAATATGGACTTGAGAATTTAATCGGTATAGGTTTTGGGTGGGCGGATTCGACAATTTACTATATGCTTACACTAAAGCAAGGAATAATTGACGGATATAATGCCGAAATTGAGCTCCCAAAGACTGGTTGGAAAGTCAAAAATGGAAAAACTGTTAACTTGTCCCAGATATATGATAGCATTTACAAAGACGGTAATTTAAAATATGAAGTAGAAACTTTTGACCGAAATGGAAATTGCAAAATATTTTATATAAGAAAATAAAAGTGAGTACGACACATAAACGATTAAAATTGTACTTCTGCTTGACAAATATCACATTTTGTGATATAATATTATTGTAATTAATCAAAGGAGAAATATTATGTTTAGACTAATTAATAATAACAACAATAATAATTTAAACGCATTTAATATGGGTTTCATTTTTGTTGTTGAAAAAATCTAAACATATTTAACTTTTAAACTTCAACACTCTCTTGAAATCCAAGAGGGTGTTTTATTTTTAATATTGTTGATATATTCAATATTTATAACACACTCTTTAAATAAAAAGGTGTGTTTTATTTTTTTGATAGACTTAATTTAGTTTATAGTTAAAACGGAGGGATAATATGAAAAAAACAAATGCCGTGGCGGGCGACAATGATAATAACAATAATAATTATTTAAGGAGAGTTTTTAAGTAAATTTTACACTCCTTAAAATTAGTTAAATAAAATTTACAAATTAATTAACTTTAAGGAGAAAATATATGAAATTTATTAAAGACAAATATACCTATTTAACTATATTAGATAAACAAAAATATATTAAACTTATAAAGGATAAGTTTGAAAGGAAATTGGCTTGTGCTCTTGATTTAACAAGAGTGTCAGCACCATTGTTTGTAACAAAAGAAAGTGGTTTGCAAGATGATTTAAGTGGTATTGAACGCAAGGTGTCTTTTGATATTTTAAAAGATGGTAAAGAACTTGAAATTGTGCAATCTCTTGCAAAATGGAAACGTATGGCACTTAAAAAATATGATTTTCCTATTCACAAAGGATTATATACTGATATGACTGCAATTCGTAGAGATGACAAAATGGACGAAACACATTCAATATATGTTGACCAATGGGATTGGGAAAAAGTAATAGTTAGAAGAGATAGAACTATTGATTATTTAAAGAAAATGGTTAAAAAGATTGTTAAATCAATTATAGATACAAGCAAGATTTTGAAATCAAAAGGCTTTGACTGTGTAGATATTTGTGAAGATATTCACTTTATAACTAGTCAAGAACTTTTAGATATGTATCCTGATACTACAGACAAAGAACGAGAATATTTAATCACAAAAAAATATAAAGCTGTGTTTATCATAGGAATTGGCGATGATTTAAGTGATGGAAAACCACACGATATGCGTGCACCAGATTATGATGATTGGAGTTTAGATGGTGATTTATTATTCTATCACGAAGTGTTAGATATGGCACTTGAAATTTCAAGTATGGGAATAAGAGTTGATAAAGATACTTTAATTAAACAACTTGGAAAATCAAGTTGTCAAGAGAGATTGGGATATGCTTATCATCAATCAATTGTAAAACAAGAATTACCACTTACAATTGGCGGTGGAATTGGTCAAAGTAGACTATGTATGCTACTTCTTGGGCGTGCACACATTGGCGAAGTTCAAGCAAGTTATTGGGACAAACAAACCATAGAACAATGTAAAAAATTTAAAATAGAGTTATTATAAGGAGAAATTTATGAAAAGAGTTGATATTAAAAAAGTATATGAAGATTTAGATTTATACAAAGATAAAAAAGTTAAATTTGGTGGTTGGGTTCGGTCAATTAGATATATGAAAAAATTTGCATTTATTGTTCTTTCTGACGGCTCAATACTAAAAACTGCACAAATTGTAATAGATACAGAAACGGAAGGCTTTGATATGGCAGTAAAGTTATTGCCGGGCTCAAGTATAATTTGTGAGGGGAAAATTGTTGCAACACCTGAAGCCAAACAGCCATTTGAGATGAAAGCAGATAAAGTTGAAATTTTAAGCAAAACTGATGAAACTTATCCACTACAAAAGAAAGAGTGTTCATTTGAATTCTTAAGAGAGCACGCTTATCTTCGTGGAAGAACTACTATTTTTCAAGCAGTATTTAAAATAAGAAGCGAAGCAACTCTTGCTATTCACAAATTCTTTGAACAAGAAGGTTTTACTCATGTTCATACACCAATTCTTACAACAAGCGATTGTGAAGGTGGTTGTGAATTATATAAGGTATCAACACAAGATATTTATTCTGGTAAACAATTAAAACCAGAAGACGAATTGCTTGGGAAAAGCGTTTTCCTAACGCCTACCGGTCAATTACAAGGTGAAGCTCTTGCTATGGGGCTTGGTAAGGTTTACACGTTTGGGCCAACGTTCAGAGCAGAAGACAGCAGAACTCCAAGACATTTAACTGAATTTTGGCATGTAGAACCTGAAATGGCGTTCTATGACCTTGATGATGATATGGAATTAATGGAGCGAATGGTTAAGTTTATTATTAAATACGTTTTAGATAAATGTCCTGATGAACTTGCATTTTGTGATAGTTCAATTGAAAAAGGTTTACTTGATAGATTGCAATCAACATTAAAAGAACCCTTTGCAAAAGTGAGTTATACCGAAGCAATCGAACTATTAAAACCATATCAAAGCGAATTTGAATACGTGGTTAAATGGGGCGAAGATTTGCATACAGAACAAGAAAAATATTTAAGCGAAAAAATATTTAAACAACCGGTATTTGTTTATGATTACCCAAAAGATTTCAAAGCATTCTATATGAAGATTAGCAAAGACGGAAAAACTTGTAGAGCAACTGATTTGCTTGTTTCTGGAGTTGGTGAGCTTTGCGGAGCTGGGGAGCGTGAATGTGATTTAGATATTCTAAAATCAAGAATTAAAGAAATTGGGCTTAAAGAAAAAGATTATTGGTGGTACTTGAAACTTCGTGAATATGGAAGTGTGCCACACAGCGGTTTTGGGATGGGCTTTGACCGATTGATTATGTTCTTAACTGGAATGAAGTCAATTAAAGACGTTATTCCATTTCCAAGAACTCCAAAATCTTGTGAGTTTTAGTTTTAAAAACAACTAAATTTAAGTATAAAATGTTCACTACCACCTTTGTAATGTCATATAATGTATTGATGGTTAAAAATCATCTACATAATTTACAGAGGAGGTAAATTTTTTGGAAACTATTACCAATCAGGCGTCGGTTTCATATTCATATGAAGGCTCAACCTTAACCCGAACAAACAACTCAAATATCGTTACTCATTCGGTAAGGGATGAACATAGTATTTTAGTAGACAAGACTTCTTCAAGTGAAAGTTTCAGAGTTGGGCAAACAATTACATATTTTGTAAAGATTACAAATAATGGGTGTAGTTGTCTTGGGTCCTTTGAAATTAGAGACAATCTTGGAAATGAAAATCACACAAGCTATATCGATAGGACGGCAAGATTATTTAAAAATGGTGAGTTAACTGAAATAACTCCAACCGAAACATCACCGCTTCAATTCAATGTTAACGAAAGGCTTGGACAAGATGAAAGTTTGTACTTGTTATACAATGTTATGGTAAATGAAAATCTTGGGGAAGACATTAACGAACTTACAAACGAGGTTAGTGTTACAGCTTATCCATGCGGTTGTAATTGCAATGACAATGGTATAACCGTTGAGGATAGTTTGACAATTCCAAGAAGTGAGTTTGCTGAAGTTCAAATCACTAAATATGCTAGCTGTGATGATATATGCTGTGGTGATGAGATAGATTATTACATTACTCTTACAAATACTGGAACAATAGACGCAACAAATGTCATTGTTACCGACCAGCTACCATCTGCCTTTACTGCAACCGAAATTCATATGGACAGCAATGGCGAACATTATCAATTTAGTTCTAGTGAATATACAATTGATAATGCTAACTTATTAACACTGCCAAATGAAACAGGTAGGGCAATTCTTGTCCCAGCAATCTCTCCGGGCGTTGAAAACACAACTTTAATTAGAATACACGGACATATGTAATTTAATTAAAAACAATTAAAAAATAATAATAAACCACCAAACAGAAATTAATTTTCTTTAGGTGGTTTTTTGTTTTACAAAATTAGGCTTTTACTTTTTTTTGCAAACTTTTGCTTTTTCATATCTTTCATTAGCTTCAGCTGTTCTTGCTTTTGCTTCAGCAATTTGAGCTTCTTGTTCCGCACGCATTTTTGCAGTCCTTTCGGCAGGACTCATTTTAGCATCTGCCCAAGATTGTTTAGCATTTTCCTTTGCTTTTCTCCAAGTGTTTGTGCCACGATTTTCTTCAAAATTTGCACGAGCTTCAGCTTTTGCAGCTTCAAAATTTGCTTTGTCAACTTCGTGTTGAGCTTTTGCACTTTCTTTCATATCACGGAAAGCTTTTTTAAAAAATCCTTCTTTCTTTTCCATTTCAATTATATAACCTCTGTTATTTATTTAACAATTCATTGCTTTTTTCAATTATTATATCTGAATATTTTGCTTTTCTGTTTGCAAGTAGTCTTAGATAGATGGGGTAGGTAGTTGAAACCATTGCAATACCAACAAGTCCAATAATAATGCCAACCGACATCGCATTACCAATTACCTTCATTGCAAGACACATTCCAAGTCCAAGTATAAGTGAACCGACAACGCCGTAGATATACGCAAAAATTAACACCGGTTGTTTAACTTTTCTATCTAGTGATTTAAGCTCTTCAATCTTTGACCGTTCATTAGATTTTGTAGTATAACTATTTCTAATTTTCTCTACCATTTCTTTTTCATTATTGTTTGACATTAAAAATTCCTCCTTGATTTTTATAAACTTAGTATATCAAAACACTGTTTCTAAAACATCAAGAAGAAATAATTATTTTGTAATTAAAATGTAAAAGTTTTGTAAACACATAACGTTAGCGAACTTACATAAAAGTAGACAAAATATTTAAAAGTCCCGAAATTACTCTGAAAGATAGATTTTTTCTTTTCATATTTTTGTCAGTAATTATAACTGAGTGGGCAAAAGTCTTTTCAAAATCTTGATTTATTTTAGCTAATGTTAATGGCTCATTTAAATAAACCGCACTTTCAAATTGTTGATTAAAACTTCTTAAGTCCACATTAATAGAGCCAACTATCGCCGAATTCTCAGTTATTAATACCTTGCTGTGAACAAAACTGTTTGTCATTGTATAGAT
>JAGBBI010000103.1 GCA_017938565.1 Clostridia bacterium | reverse complement strand
TAAGTTTTACCTGTCCCAGTGGCTTGAGTTATGCCAACCATATTTTCTCCACCTTCAAAAAGCGAATAAGCCTCTAAATATGTGTCCATATTATGTGGCATTAATATGCCGTTTGCGATTAAATCTTCTCTTGTTTTCATACTGTTAAAAACCCTTTATACACATTATCACCTCAATTTTATCACACTCTTTAATTACCCGTCAAATTAATAAATATGCAAAATTAAGAGATTTGCTTTGCATTTAGCTTAAGAAATGCTAAAATATATTCAATAAAAAGTTGTTTTTAAGGAAATGTTATGGAAAATAGTCTATTGATGAAAGTTTTTAACAAGTTTGTTGGTAAGGGTGTTAAAAGCATTAGTCCGCTTGGGAAAGGAAATATTAATTATACATACAAGGTTATTTGTGAAGATGGGAGAGAATATCTTTTACAAAAGTTAAATGGAAATGCGTTACCAAATATCGATGCGTGCCTGCATAATATTGATGTGATTTCAGAGCATATAAAGGCAAAGGGTGAAGTTTCGCTTTCTCTTATAAAAACGTCGGATGGTGAAGTATCGTACAAAGACAAAGAGGGCTTTGTTTGGCGTCTTTATCCATTCTTTAGTGGTTCGGTCAGTGTGGATGAAACCGATGATTTAGAGTTAATTGAAGAAATAGCAAGGGGCTTTGGTCGTTTTGACAATCTTTTGGTTGATTTGGATGTGAAAAATGTTCAAGTTAGCGATGATAATTTTCATAATACAAGGCAAAAGTATGAATTGTTGATGAAGTCAATAGTTGAAGATTCTCAAAATAGGGTAGTTGAAGCAATCGATGAAATTGAATGGACTAAGCGACTTGTTGAAAGTTGTAACGATATAACAGGAATAGAAATTTTTAAACTATCTGATGAACTATTTGGCGGAGAACTTGCAAAACAAGTTGTGCATAATGATACAAAGCTTAATAATGTTTTATTGAATGCGGTTAACAAAGTGCTTTGTGTGGTTGACCTTGATACTGCTATGCCTGGCACAATACTAAATGATTTTGCTGATGGGGTAAGGTTTGCGTGTAATAGTGCAAGTGAAGAAGAATATGATATTTCAAAGGTATCATTTGATTTGGTAAAGTTTGAGGCTTTTACAAAAGGGTTCTTTGATGGATATCAAATAAAACTCTCGAAACGTGAAAAGGAATTGTTGGCGATTGCTCCAATTTCGATAGCTTTTGAACTTGGTTGTAGGTTTTTTGCAGACTTTTTAAATGGGGATGTCTTTTTTAGGATTGTTTCGGAAGACAAAAAGTTTAACTTAGTACGTGCAAGAGTTCAGTTTAAACTTTGTGAAAATATGCTTGATAATTTTGAGAGTATGAAAAACATCGTTTTTAAATATATAAGTTAAGCCATAACAATTTTAGTTGAAAAAAACAGTATACTGTGGTAACATTAAATTATGAGAATCTATACAGCCGATAATAATAGAAATATTTTTGATAAAATATTAGAAGAAGTTGCGGAAGAGTCTATTGACAACTCACGCAACTTTATTTTGCTTGTACCTGAAAAACTTTCGCTTACTATGGAACGAGAGATTTTGCTTAAACACAAAAGAAAGGCGCTGATAAATGTTCAGGTTTTGACTTTGTCAAGAATGCTAAGGAAGATGTTAAAATCAAGCGATAACTATCTTCCAAAAGAATCTGGCATTATGATAGTTAAGAAACTTATTATGGAAAATATGGATAGTCTTGTGTGTTTTAACAAAACAGCCAAGACTATTGGTTTTGCAGAGCGAATTTATGATACGATATCAAATCTTAAAAACAGTAATGTTCGTCCTGAAGATTTTAAATTGAAAATAACAAAGGTTAATGAATCGTTGCGTATAAAGATGCAAGACATACTTTTGTTGTACACAAAATACGAAGAATATATAAAAAGAAATGGAATGATTGATGCTTGCGATAGGTTTATTTTGCTTTCAAGAATGGTTGAAGAAAGTGAGATGATTAAAAACAGTGAGTGCTATGTATTTGGGTTTGATAATATTTCAGCTTCTGGTATGGAAGTGCTTAAATCTGTTATTCGATGTTCAAAAAAGTGTACTTTTGGTTGCTTGAATAACACCGGTAAAAGCAATAGTTATATAATAGAACCGGAAATGCTTGAAAGTGTAAAGAACGCATCGGAAGAATTAAATATAATACCAACTATTGTTGAAATTGTGTCAAAAGAGAAGTCTGTTACTTCGCATATAAGGAACAATTTATTTGCATATCCATATCAAAAAATGCAGATTGGAAACGAAGTCGTGTTGATTGAGTGTAAAAGTCCGCTTGAAGAAGTTCAGTTTGTTGCAGAAATTATACGTCGTAACGTTATTAAAAAAGGGCTTAGATACAATGACTTTGCTGTGGCGTGTTCTGATTTGGATGTTTACGGAGATGCGGTTAAATCGGTGTTTAAGGATTATCATTTACCGTACTTTGTTGATAAATCTGAATGTTTGAATTCTCACCCGTTAATAATGTTTATAAATGCGGTTTTGGTTTGCTATAAACGACATATTTCAAGTGATGAATTGCTGAAAGTAGTAAAAAATTATTTTAGCGGAGTAGATAAAATAAAGCAAAATGAACTTGAAAATTATATTGTGAAATATGGCGTCAATTATGAGAAGTTTAAGAAGCCGTTTGAATACGGAAGGCTTAATCGCAATAATGAAGTAATCGAAAGCTATGTATTGGCAGAAAGTGCAAGAGCAGACATTATGTCTAAACTTGAATTGGTCTTTGAGTTGCTTGAAAAAGCTAGAACTTCAAAGTCTTTTACTTTTGCAATAAATGAAATTTTCGAAATTTTCAAATTAGATGAGTTGACTGAACAATTCATAGATGAACTGATAGAAAACAAAGAGAAGTTGATGGTTGATTTTACTCGTCAAGTAAAACAAAAGTTTATGAATATTGTAAGTGAAATTGAACGGATTATGGGCGATTCGCTAATTGACTTTGATGAATATTATTCTATCTTACAAGCAGGCTTGACCAGCGAAACGGTATCGCTAATACCAGTTTTTGTGGATAGTGTGTTTATTGGAGACGCATCATCAAGTAAGTTTTTAGGATCAAAGTATTTGTTTGTAATAGGGGCAAGTGAGGGTGCAATACCAAAATCAGTTGAAGATTGTGGAATTATTGTTGATAAGGAAATTCAAGCATTGACCGATACTGTTGGGAAAAAGATTGAACCAACAATAAGAACCATTAACCGCAGAGAGCGTTTTAAATTTATAAGTCTTTTGCAGTCGTTTAAAGAGAAATTGTATGTGATTTATCCAAAATATGACAAGGACAGTTCAGAGCAGAAACCAAGTCTTGCACTTTTGGATATCGCTAAGATTTTCTACAAAATAGATATCACAACACCTCTTGATATCATTCCGATGAACAGTTATAGACGAAAAAGAGGGTTATTTAACGAAGATGACAGAAGTTTAAATTACGCCTATGAGTTTAGTACCAAAGAAGTTGGAATGCGTAAACTTTTAAGTCAAGCTTATGGTGGTGCTATGTCTGACAATAATGAGATGATTTCAGCACTTTATTGGTATTTTAGAAAGAATTTGAACAATGAAAAATTTTTATTGCCAAAGTCTAAAAATAATAAGCTTGCTAGCCCAAAGACTTTGTTTTTCCCAAATAAAACAACTAGTATATCTCAACTCGAATGTTATTTTAGTTGTCCATATAAATTTTTTGCAAATTATGGACTTGGAATTAAAGAACGAGAGGAAAGTAGATTAAAATCTATTGATTTTGGTAATGTATTGCATAGAATTGCCGAACTTTATGTGAAGGGCATTGAAAAATATCGAAAAATTAAAGATGTTCATAAGCGTGAGACAATTTTAAATAATTTGATTGACAGAGTGTTTGATGAAGAAAAAATTAAAACGGCATCGAATAGACATATTGTGTTGCCATTAAAGGGTGAAGCAAAAAGATTGATTGACGCTTTGACTTTTCAATATGAACTTTCTAATTATAAACCTATCGCAGAAGAACTTGTTTTTGGTGAAAAAGGTAAAGTTAAAGGTTTGGAGCTTGGCGGAGGCATTAAACTTGAGGGTAAAATTGACCGTGTTGACACATTTGGTGATAATTTTAGAGTTGTAGACTATAAAACGGGTAAAATAGATTTGCAAGCAAAAAATGTCTACTATGGTAATAAGATTCAATTGTTTATGTATCTTAACGCTTTAAAAGACACCAAAAAAACACCATCAGGGGCCTTTTATCTTCCTATTAAAAATGTGTTTGTTGATGAAGATTATGGAACTTTTTTATATACCTACAAAATGCAAGGATATTTTGTTGATGACATTAGTGTGGCAAGAAATATGGATATAGGTTTGAACAAGGAGAATACAGTAAGCAACATAATAGGCGTTTCATTAAAGGAAGATAAACAAAATCTTGAAAGCGATAATTTGGTTATAAAGAAGCAAAACCATATATTATCCACAGATATTTTAGATGGCGTAATGAACTACACTATGGAGTTGTCCCGTGGCGCAATAAAAGAGATTCTTTCGGGGAACATTGAAATGTCGCCAATTCAAAGTGGTGAAAAACCAGTATGTGAGTATTGTGCATATAAAAACATTTGCGGATTAATGTATTCGTCAGCTAAAAAAGCAAGGAAGACGAAACAAGTTTCATTTGAAGATTTTGCGATAACAAAGGAGGATAAATTAAATAATGGTGAAGACTAAGAAAAAAGAAGATAAAAAGTCCTCCTTGACTATTGAACAACAAAAGTGCATCAATGAAAGAGGGGTTAATCTGTTAGTTTCGGCATCTGCAGGAAGCGGAAAGACGTTTGTAATGATTGAAAGAATAAAAACAATGATTGAAAATCACGAAGCAAATGTCAATGAATTACTAGTCGTAACTTTCACAAAAGCTGCAGCTGGGGAAATGAAAGCAAGGCTTGTGCAAGGTCTTGAAAAAATTGAGAATAAAGATGACTATATAAAAGAGCAATTGCTTGATGTCCAAAATGCAAGTATAAGTACTTTGCACAGTTTTTGTTCTAAACTTTTAAAAAGTTACTTTTATGTAATCGGTATTGATCCGGCTTTTACGTTGATTGATGAAATTGAAAGCAATACCCTTAAAGAAAAAGCCTATGGGAAGCTTGTAGATAATGCATTTTTGCGTGGAGATGCAACCTTTTTTCAGTTGTTCGATATGTTTGCTATTAATCGTAAAGAAGATAATTTCAAAGATACAATAAACAAGTTTTATGAATTTTTGTTAACCTTGGTTGATTCAGAAAATTGGTTTTCAGATATGATTACAAAGTCATATGATTTAGATTTAGACAAAAACGTATGTGCAAACTTCATAAATCATTATTTTATCGATAAGTTCATACGTTTACGCAAAAGCGCAGAAGAATTGCTTGCGGATGGTGTGGTAAGAGATAATGAAAAGTTAGTGGGCTATATAAATGCATTGTATATAAATCTTTTAAAGATTAAGGAGGGCAGGACCTTCCTTGAAAATCGAAAAGGCGCTGAAAGTTTTGAGACTATTCCACGAATGCCAACTCTTAAAGATGATTATGCTTATTTAAAGCCTGAAGTAGACCATCTAAAAGAAGCAACAAAAAAACTGATAAAAGAGGCGTTTGATAATTATGCACTTCACAGCGAAGATGCAATTAAAACTAAAATTGCAACGACAAAAGAACATATTGTTGCACTGTATAACTACACAAAAGAGTTTGAAAAAATTTACTCGGATTTAAAGAAAGAAAAGGTTTCGTTAGATTTTTCGGATTTAGAACAATACACTATTAAGTTGTTAAAAGATGAAACAATAAGGAAGTCGATACAAGAAAAGTATAAATACGTATTCGTCGATGAATATCAAGATACAAATGCTATACAAGAAGCCATAATTCAAGGTGTGTCAAGAGGGGATAACCTATTTATGGTTGGAGATGTAAAGCAAAGTATTTACAGGTTTCGTGCATCTGAACCGCAAATCTTTGTCGATAAATTTAATAGTTACAACAAAGGTTTGTCAAAAAAATCTAAGGCCATTAAACTTAACGCAAATTTTAGAAGTAATAAAGATGTTTTAGATTTCTCAAATGAAGTTTTCAGTCGTGCGATGACGCCATCTTTTGGCGGTGTTGATTATATTCAGGACGCAATGTTTGTAAAAGGTGGGGATAACGATGAGGTGTTTAATAACCAATATCCGGTTGTAAGTGTGAATATCGTTAAGTCCGATAAAAATGACAGTGATGAAGAAGATGAGGATTGCATTTTAGATGGACAATTACCAGTTTACAGTGTATTGAATGGAGAAGAGCTTTCAAAAGAAAGTGTGAAAAAAGCTGAGTGCGAAGGTCAGATTGTCGTAAACTCTATTAAGGAATTATTAACGAAGGATATTATTGGCTCCAAAGATAAGGTAAAACGTAAGATTGATTATAAGGACATAGCAATACTTTCCGCAAGCCGTGGTGAGTATTTGCAAACAGTTTTAAAGGAGTTGGATAAAGCGGGTATTCCTTATACCTCAGATATAAAGGAAAATATTTTTGATAATCCTGATATATTTGCAGTAAAATCATTCTTAGAACTTGTGGACAACAGAAATCAAGATGTGCCATTGTTGGCGGTTTTGCAATCTAATATGTTTGATTTTTCGACCAATGAACTTTCAATAATTCGTCAAGCAAATAGAGAAACAAGATTTTTCTTTGAAGCTTTTTACGGGGCTTGTGAAAATGATAAAATAGCCGAACCGTTAAAGAAAAAAGTAGAGGGTTTTATACAAACACTTTCGCATTTTAATTTTCTTAGTCAATTTACTTCGGTAAATATTTTAATTCAAAGGGTTTTGGAAGAAACAAACTTTGGGAATGAAATTTTAAAGAAGAAAGGTGGGGCAAAAACTCTTTCAGATATTGATAAACTTAATTCGTTTATTAATGGCAAAAGTTACAATACAACCCTTGCTGAGTTCTTAATAAATATCAAAGAAAATGAGATATCGTTTGAAAACGATGCGAATGAAAATTCGGTAATTGTTACAACAATACACAAAAGTAAGGGGCTTGAATATCCCGTTGTAATTGTAGTTGGATGTGGACAAAAACTAATTAATCGAAAAGATATGTCGGATTTTATTCCGTCTAAAACGCTTGGGGTTGGTATTCCGTTTTTCGATTGTTCATCAAGGATTAAGACGGGTTCGATATGCTATAATGCAGTAAAGATTGAAAATATTGCTCAGAACTTAGAAGAAAAGTTAAGACTTTTTTACGTGGCATTGACCCGTGCGGTAAACAACCTAATAATTGTAGGTTGCATTGGCAAGAATAATGAGGTGGTAGAACCATCAACGGCAAAATCATTCTTAGATTGGGTTAATCCAGTCATTCAAGCGAAGCAAATCGGTGGTATGTCAAGTTTTGTTGATTTTAAGGTAAATTACTTCAACTTGACTTATGATAGAAATGAAGACGCTTCTGGTTTGGAAAATGTTGCGTACAAATTTAGTAAACCGAATGAAGAACTTATGAAATTAGTGAAAAATGTCATTGAATATCGATATAAATTTGAAGAATCTTGTAAAATGCCAGTAAAGACGAGTGTGAGTGAGTTGTTAAAAGAGGAAAAAGATGAGATTTATGTGCCAAGGTTGTTCAGTGGTTTAACAAACGAAGAGGCAATAAAAAAGGGACTTGCTTATCATAAGGTTATGCAGTACATAGATTTCAACATAAAAAACGAGAAAGAGTGTGTGTTAAATATTCAAAACTTGGTAAAAATGGACAAATTGGATATAAGTGATTATAATTTGGTAAATCCAAAGGAAATTTGGGAACTTCTTTCAAACAAAACATTTGTTGAAATGTTGAAAGGTAATGTGATGCGTGAAAAGGAATTTATCGCATTAACAAAAATAGCGGGCAGTAAAAACAAAAATAATAGTGATAGTGTTTTATTGCAGGGGGTTGTTGATTTCGTGTCGGTTGGAAGTGATGGTGCGGTGGTCGTGGACTTTAAAACTAATAACTGGAAAGATGAGGACAGGTATGTATCAAATTATGCTACTCAATTAAATATGTACTCACAAGTTTTGGAAGAAAGCTTAGGTATAAAGGTTCGAAAGAAATATTTGTACTCGTTCACACTGGGCAAGTTTATTGAAGTCTAATAAATATTTATTAAAAATTTCAAAAATGCCGAAATATATTCGACAAAAAAATTTTCGCGTGATATAATTTTTATAAATTTACACGTAATTGGAGAAATATATGTTTGAGTTGCTTAGAACGGCTTTTAAGCTGGCTGTAACCAATTTAACGCTGAATAAATTGATTTTTTGTGGTTTAATTGCACTTTTCTTAATGATTTGTTGGAGCGTAATTTCGTTATTATTTAATAATCAAGTTCGTATGCGTAAAAATTGCGTGGAAATTATACGTTTCTTGCGTCAAAATGATATTTCTGCCGATAATTACCCAAAGTTTATTGCAATGTGGAAAAATTTTCCAATAGCTATGAAGTTTGAATGGAAAAGGTATGAAATAAAAAAAACAGGCAGACCAAGTGATTATTTGAAACGTGAAGAATGTATCGATTTTGCTATGCAAGGTGGTTTACAAAAGCAAAATCGCTCGCTTATGAGAACGGTAATTGTTCTTATTACAGTAATGGTAGGATTATGCTCAGTTGCAATGATAGGTTCGACTTCGGCAGTTATGAAAACTAATGCTCCAATTACGACAACGCTTATCGCTGATATGTTGTTGGTGCCATTTGTTGTTTATATTGCATTGATGATTAATTATTATGTCTATACATCTATTCGTCATCAACAATATAGGATGGCGGTTGAGGTGTTTTATGATTTTGTGGACATCTTAGACGAAAAGGTTGATTTGGTTGATGTGTTTGGTGGAGAAGGTAATACGGCAAGGCTTATTGCGTCTGTCTATATAAATGAAACCGAACAATTTTTAATTGACGAAGCAAGAAAGAAAAGGAGCAACGAAATACAAACAGAGGAGATTGGTGCAAGCAGAACTCAGCTTTCTCCATTAAAGGCAGGAGTGTTGGGAGTTGGCGATGCAGAAGATAATACTGATGACAATGTTATAGAGACGACGATGATAGTTTCAAACAAGTTGTCTGACGAGAATCAAAAAAATGAAAAAATGATAATGAATGAAAGCGAATTCCTCAGTACTGTCGGTGAGGTGGAAACTCTTTTGACTGAACTTGATGAAGAATCAAACAGGACCAAAAGGACTGAGATTGAGAAAAAGGTAAATGTGAAGATTAAAGCTTTAACTGACTATAAACAAAAAGCGAAAATAGTAAAAGAAAGTTCAAAAAAAAATAATGAATAAATATTTAATTGAAGAAGGTGTATACTATGAAAAAGAAGGTAGAAATAAAAAAAACTATGACACTTGATGAAGTTTTAAGAATTAATCCAAATTTTGAAAGCGTGCTACTTGGGTTTGGAATGCATTGCTTAGGGTGTCCTTGTAGCAGAGCGGAGACATTGGAAGAAGCAAGTATGGTTCATGGATTTGACGTACAAGTTTTACTAGATAAGTTAAACGAAGAAATGAATAAATAATTAAAATGGAAGAAAAACGGATGAAAAGATTTTTAAAGTTGATTTTAACTTTTTCGATTTTTGTGATTTCGGGGTTGTTGCTTAGTGGTTGCGATGATGACATTATAATGGTCGTTGGCGTGGACTTTTATCAAGACCAACTTTATGTGTCAGTTGGAGAGCAACTGGATTTATCGCATAAAGTGTATCCAAATAACGCAACAAATGCAAAAGTAACCTATTGGAGTTCCGATCCAAATATTGCGACGGTTGATGAAACCGGTCATGTTAGCGTCAAAGATTCGGGAGAGGCTTTGATTGCTATACGAACAGTAGATGGTGGTTTTGAAGATTATTGCAAAATAGTTACTAATATTGACCCAGACGAAATAAGATGGAATACTTCTGATGGAAGAATTGTTCCTTGCGATAACGAAGAATATAGTGGTGAGACAACAGTTGCTATTGGTCAGGTCATTAAACTTGAAATAGATTATATCTTAAATGGTTTAGTTAGTGAGGAAGTTACAAATAAAGACGTAACTTTTACATCTTCTCATCCTGAAAATGTGGAAGTTATAAATGCGAAGGAAGGTATTTTAAGAGCAATTGACAGCAATGTTAGAAACGCTGATAACATTCCTTATTCTTATATAACGGCGACCCTAAATACAGCTAGTGGCGAGAAAAAATTGGTTTGCCGTGTTGCAGTAAATGAGTTCACAACAGTAGATAAATTATTTGTGAATAGTGTTGAAGGCGATGAAGAAATATTAATTGATAGAGATGGAAGTGAAAAGCTTTATCTTGATGCTAAAGATGATATTGGAATTGAATATTATGCATATTTATTGAATGCATCGAATTTTAAAAAGACAGACTATGATATGACTTTAAGAAGTTCTAACGAGGAAATATTTACGATAAAAAACGTATATACCTCTAATAGCATTATGTATTTTAGGCTTCTTCCAATAAAAGAAGGTTCGGCAAATTTGTTTGTTGATACAACATGTTATAACGAAAATGGCAAGCAAGTAAGTGCCGTAATAAACGTAATAGTTCAAGCAGCAGTTGAGAGAGTTGATGTTAGTGCATCTAACAGAAAAGAGACATCGCTTGCAAGTGGGTTAAATCACGAAATTGTTGTAGCTGGGGATATCTTTACTGTTGGTTTTGAATATTTTGATGACAATAATAAAATAATTGAAAACGCTGAAAGAACTGCAAACTTCTTTGACATTGATAGCTATTGCATTTATGATCCTGTTGGTGGAGAGAATGGTGAAGGTGAATATATTTATAATGTTAAATATGTAGAAAACCGTTATGCAAAGGAAATTGTGTCTTATGACTACAATGGTAACCTTAAAAAAACCTATGAAGCTATTGATATGACAGGGAAAGCGAATGATGTTACCGACGACAAAATTATTGTTGGATATCCATGTTCTGAATACATAACGCAATGTGGGAATAACAAATATAAAGTGTCATCAGTTCCAAAAAATATAAACCAAGTATTTTGTATTCAAGGTTATGTATCAAAAGAGAACTATTCTGATATAAATGAAGAAGAAAATAGAACATATTTCTGTTATTATTTCTATATAAGGAATGAACTACAAGGTATTATTGCGACAATGCAAGAAGAGGAAGACGGTGTTGCTGAAATTCCAATGACGGGCGGAATTGATGAGGTAACAATATTATCTCGTTCAAGTGAAGATATTTATGTTTATACATTTGCGTTTTTCAGTGAAGACACAATTCCTGCAAATATTACATATACAATTTCAGATGAAAGCTTAATATCGGTAACATGCGAGGGAAATAAGTATACGATAGCAAGTGTTGTTCCATCAGGGGCTGGAGCTGACGTTTATCCGCAAGGTGAAGGCATGGTAACATTTTCTGCTACAGATGGAATTAATACGGTATCAATTAATGTATTAGTTCACATAGTTCGTTAATCTGGCATAAATAGTATTAGAATAAAATAGTCTCAAAATGTGATATTTTGAGACTACTTTTTTTATCTTAGATATTGACAAATCAAATGTTGTGTTGTATAATATGCTCACAACAAAAATAATATAATATTTCGGGGGGATATATATTATGAAAAAAAGAATTTTCCTAATAGTGTCGTCAATAGTATGTTGCTTAGTTTCATTATCTCTTGTTATTTATACTATTGTAAAGGCAACGCAAACAGGGACTTCAACACCTGGTGCAGATGACCCAACAACGGGCACATCTAATAAGCCAAATTATGAAGATGTTGTTAATACACAAAATATCGAATATGATTTAATCGTAGGCGATACCTTTTCTGATGAGATTTTGGCAAATAATGCAGATTTATTACCAAGCATCTTAACAGTTACTGAAAACAAGCAGATTTTGGCAAAAGAAATCGGATATGAAATCTTTGTAATTGAAGCTAACGGTGTTAGATATAATTATGATGTTCAAGTTTGGGCTAAAGGTAGTGGAACAAGCGAAGAACCTTATAACATCATCAATGTAGAAGATTTAATTGAATATGTTGAAAACAACAATAAATCAGACGCATATTTTATTCAACAAGCGGACCTTGATTTGTCTGGACGTAATTGGTTACCATTGGGCAATGAACAAAATGAATTCATCGCAAATTATGATGGTAACGGATACTCTATTAGTAATATGAGTATAGTTGTAAACGAAGAAAATCTTTCAGATTATGTAATTGAGGCAAATGGATACAACTCAATGCACTTAGGCTTCTTTGGTTATGTACATGGTGCGGAGATTAAGAATGTGTCTATTGAAAATGCTGTAATTGATACAACAGCAATTGACAGTGTTGATGTAAGAGAAAATGTAGTAATTAATAGATATTATGTTGGTGGACTTGCAGGACTTGCGTATAATACAAATATTGATGGTGCAGGTGCCAATGTTTCGGTTGTTATTAGATCATCAGCAGGAGATCAGGATGGCGTTGACGGTGCCGTTGGTGGTCTTGTAGGTATGGCTTCAGGTGCATCGATCGTTGAAGGTTATAATGTAAGCGCTACAATTAATGCGTCTGATGTTTCATACATCAAAAATGATGTAAAATATGGTGCAAATGTAGCAGGTTTACTTGGAAGACTTTATAATTCTCTACTTAAGAATTGTACAGTAAATGCTGATATAGTAATTGGTAACTACGTAAACACAAAAGTTGCAGGTGCGATTGTAAACGTTGAAGGTGCTTCAATTATAAAGAATTTAAACGTTGAAAACGTTAAAATTGAAATTAATAAAGTGGTTAAGAACGCTGAACAATGCGTAAGAATGTCGGGTGCTATTGATTACATTTCGCAAAATTCAAAAGTTTCTAACTCATCTGTTAAGAATGCTCAAATAATGGGTATTACTTGTGGTCAGGTTTCAGGCTTTGCTTCTATGAACGATGGAACGATTGTAGACTGTAATGCAAATGGTACACTTAAAGGTGTGTTTGTTGCTGGTCTCGTAGATACAAACTATGGTACTGTTAAGTACACCGATTCAGATATTGATGCTGTAAATGTAACTGTCTATGCTCAAATTTGGGGCGCAGGTGTGGTAAATGATAACTATGGCACAATTAAAGGTGCTAGTGATAAAACAGATGTCAATGCTCAAATTTATTGGTACAAAGTCGCTGAAAAATACTTTGTTAGAGGAAATTCAATGATTGCTGGTATTGCTACAATAAACAGAGGTCAAATTTCAAACCTTTACGTAGTTGCAAATATTTATGATGCCGTAAATGCGGGCGGTGCAGTTGGTTGGGTTATGGATAATGGCGCAAAACTTGAAAACTTAGAAGTTTACACAACTGTTAGAACAATTAAACAAAATGGCGATTCATTAATTCAAACTTATACAGTTGGTGGTGTCGTAGCTGTTGTTGTTGAAAATTCTAGCCTTGATATGTCTAATATTAAAGCAAAAATGAGTGTTAACTCAAAGGCTATTTCAGCATACAAATACACTCTTGAGGTATTTGGTGTATTTACTGGAAATTGTTATGGAGCTTTAAATGTTGAAAATGTAAGTGTTGGCGTTTCGGTATTTGCTAACGATAACGTTGACGATGAGACTCAAGATTGTGCAAGAGTTTCAGCTTTGGGTGATATTAATGATTCAACAGTAATAACTGGAGATGGCAATACTCTTGAAATTTATGGGAATGTAAATGTAAATGGTACAGTTAAAAGTATTAGGTCTTATCCAGCATATTAAGAGTTTTTAATGAATTACTAGGAAGATTTCCTTCCTAGTAATTTTTTTATTTATTATGAAATAACTTAAAATTATTTGACTTATATTTTTAAAATATTTAAACTAATATTGTAACATACTAATAGAAAAAAATAGGTTAAATGAGAATGAAGAAAAATAAGAAAGTTTCAAACGAACAAAACTTAGATGCACCAAAGAAAAAGATAACTTTTCCAAAGGTTATGCTTATACTTGCGATACTAATTGCTGTTGGTCTTGGGGCTTCAATGATTATTGATAAATTAAACGACTCTGTGGCTAAGTCGATAAGTATTGAGGGGGCAAGTTCTGATATTTATATTGGAAATCCTCAATATGAATCGGTTGAGTTTGCTGTGTCAGTTTACCCTTCAACGGCAAATCAAGGGTATATAGTATCAACATCAGATGCAAATATTGCATCTGTTAGTATAACCGAGGATGGTAAAGTTAAAGTTACCGCTGTGGGTGTTGGCAAAGCTGTTATTTCGGTGCAAAGTGTTGCGAAGTCATCGTTGATTGACAGTTGTGAAATCAATGTAAAGAACACCGATGTCCAAAATGTTACTTTTATAAAGCCCGCGACCGAAGAAGACGAAGAAGATATGCCAATCACAAGTGTAGCAATGCAAAAAGATGGCATTGAACACTATGTATATTTCAATCTTTCACCTCTTGATGCCAATATGGACAACTTGTCGGTAGACTTTGACGAGAATATATTAGAAAGTGTAAGTATTGATAAAACTAATAAAAGACTTGTAGTTGTACCGAAAACAGATATTGAAAATGCATCTACTACAGTTTATGTGGAAATTAATCAGAACACAGACGAGGGTGAGAGAGTAGTTGCAAAAAATATAAGAATTCAAATTAATCTAGTTGAACGTGAAGCGTATTTGTCGTTTGAATTTGCGTCGGATGCAAATCGTGAGTTTAGTTCAAATCATAGTGGGTTTGTCTATTTGGATCCAAAATTGCCAAGCGACCTTCAAAATGTTAGAGATATTTCAGATTTCTATGTCAAAGTAAATATAGCTTACGATAAAGAGTTTAACAATCTTGGGGAGTTCAAGATGGAAGACTTTGTTGTAAGGGCAAATGATGAAGTTATAGTTGCGCAAAATAGTACTGAAAATAGTTTTACGTATAGACAAGGCGATACCGACCTTTTAATTATTGATAAAATTTATGATAATGGTGAATGGTATTATAAAGTAACCGCAACGAAGGATTTTAGAGCAGGAAAATATGTAAGGCTTTCTTTTGAACATTTTTATACAGGAGCACAAGGAGTTGTTGAGGTAAGCCATTTGACCAAACTAAACTTAGCGGTGATGCAAATAGATTCAATATTAAGCAACAAGTTGTCGAGGAAAGCGAAAACTCAAAGATTGGGCACACAATTAATTTAATAAGTGAATCCAATAGTGCATATTCAATCTCAAAAGGCTCCGAAACAGTTATGTTTACGACCTACGATGCAGCAATTAATGCTAAAATCATCAAGGCATTCCCAGTAGACGAGAATAATGAAGAATGCTATTTGTTTAGTAATGGAAGTGGTGAGCAAATCGCTATTACACAGGTCGCAAATCGAATGAAACTTTCAGCTTCATCAAATGTGTTTAATACTCAAAATACGCACGAGGCAGTGAAGATATCTTTCCAATGGAAGTATATCTATTGGGATAATAGGTATATAGTAAACTACGGTGAAGAACAAAAGATTGATTTGAATTTCTATATTGAAAGTGTTTATTTTACCGCAGGTGGAGATAATGTCAATGCAATTACCTTGTCTAATGCCGGAACCACTATAAATATCAATAGTACATTAAGAAATAAAATCGAAGATAACAATTACAGCGCATACTTTAATCAAGATGACGTTAAGTATGATGTATATCAATTAAATTCTGATACTGGTGCTTTGGAAACCTCAAATAAATTAACAATCACAATTGATACAGATAGGAGTATTGGCGGATTTTGGTCGTTTGCAGTAAGCGGACAAGGTGCTCCTACAGGAGAATACGTTATCAAATTTAGATACTGTGATATGCAAATCGTTATAAACGCAACATTACCGTAATCTTTTAATTAAGAGATGAGAAGAATGGATAATGAGTTTTTGTATGGAAATATAAAGAAAGTTGATTTGCATGGATATTCAAGGGAAGAAGCTCTAAGTTTGATGTTACATGAGGTCTTTATTGCAGATAATACAATCGATGGGATCGAGTTTATACACGGTTATCATGGTGGTCGAGTTCTTAAGGATTTGGTCAGAAAAGAATTTTCTTCTGATAGAGTTGAAAAAATTGTTTGTATTGACGCAAGCCGAACAATTTATAAGATAAAGAAGCAATAAATTTTTGATAAACTCTTGAAAATGGTTTATGCATATGTTATAATATACTCACAAAAAGAGAGGGGGATTTTAAAATATGGTATCAAAAAAAGTTCTTGTTGGAAGCATTGTTACAGTTTTGATTTGCTTGGCTTTAAGCGTTACTTGTGCAATAATAAGAAGTTTTGACGTCGTTTCAGTAATCTTGTTAGCTGTTGTTGTAGTGCTTGGAATTATTATTGCAATTACCGCATGGAGGGAAATTGTAAATCAAAAGCATGACGAAGAAGAAATATAATAGACAGAATTATAAAAACTCTACGAAATTTTCGTAGGGTTTTTGTTTATCTTAAAAATTCTTGTCAATACTCCTTATTATAAAAGGAGATAGTTAGTTATGGAAAAAAAGACAATAGCAACAACCATTTCAGGTATATTAATTCTAATATTTATAATTATTACAGGAGCGACACTTTCTGCGTTTAAAGTTCAGAAAGAGAAAGTTGAAGTTAAGTCAATTAGGGTACAAGGTGAAAGTGGTATTTTAGTTACAGATAAAAAAGGTAATGAAATTGTTGAACTAGAAATCAAATCTTCTGCTGTTGGTGTTAGGCCGGCAACGGGAGAAGAGGATAGTATTACTCATGTGCCATCTACAATAAATGATTCGGTTGGAACCGAGGGCGCATATGCATCATTTTTTATAAAAAGCGAAAAGGATTTTCAAATTGTTTTAATTAGCTGTGAACTTACTGAAGGATATGAAGAAAATATCGAAAATGTAAGAATTGCTTTACTTGATGATGAAAGTGATAGTATTAAGGGAAGTGATGTCGGACATATTTTAGGGGTTGGGAAGGCAACTCAAAAAGATAAAATTACTATTGCGGTTTGGCTCGATGCGGATACAAACAAGTCGATTGCTTCGGGTGATATTAATATAGTTTTGGGAGTGGTTTATAAATAGATTTGTTTTTTAGCATACTAATAGTATGCAAACTCGTAAGATAAAAAAATTCCAACCATTTAATACAATGTTATTAACGGGCTTGGGACTTATAAGTAAGATTGTAAGTGTAATATTTAAAATTATACTAATTATAATAATAGGAACGGTCGGTATTGGATATTACCAGTTGACTTTTCCTTTATTTGTTTTTCTATTTTCAATTTCGTCAGTTGGAATTGGAACGACATTAACTATGCAGATTGCCGAGGTTGGATGGCTTGAAACAATTCAGAATGGAGGATTCTGTTATGCAAAGAAGATAACATATATTGCTTCATTATTGTCAAGTTTAATATTGGTTTTATTTGCTCCATATATTTCAAAACTTCAAGGAGCGGTTGAGATTCAGTACATTTATTATAGTGTCGCAATTTCCATAGTGTCGGTATCACTTTTAACTTTTTATAGAGCGGTTTTACGTGGAAACAAGTTGATTAGGGCATATGCAATTTCAGACATAGTAGGGCAGATTTCTAAACTTATTTTAGCGATGCTATTTGCTTTTGTTTTTGTTGGATTTGGTGAAATTTATGCTGTAATAGGTGTGTTTATAGGAATTTCTATAAGTGCAATTTTGACATTAATATATATAAAGATGGTTCTTAGTAAACTTAAAGTTGATAAGATAAATCCAGATAAATGTCATTTATTTAATAAATCTTATTTTTTAAAATGCTCATTAATTGCTGGAGTATCTTCGATTTTATTACCATTTGTACAAATTATTGATTCAATAGTAGTTGTAAGAATGTTAAATATTATTGGTTTTAACCAAATCGAAGCAACCACGCTTTTTGGATTGTCGAGAGGAAGTATCTCAGCCCTTTTAAATTTACCCAATACTATTATTGTCGCAATTGAATTTTTGTTGTTGCCAGATTTATTAAAGGTAAAAACGCGAACTGAAGTATCAAACAAATGCAAAATGACGCTGTCGTTCGCTTTGGCGTTAGGTGTATTTATTGGTGCAATGTATTATGCTTTTAGCAGTGAGATATTATCAATTGTATATCGTAGTTCGTTTGATAGCATTGAGAAGATTGTTGCAGTAAGACTTTTGAAAATAGGTGCTTTTACCGTTGTATTTTCATCAATCTCTCAAATTCAATCGGTCGTTTTACAGGGACTTAAAAAATTGCATTTGCCTATTATCTCTTTGTGTATAGCTTCTGTGATAAAAATTTTGTTTGAAATTGTTTTTATTCGACATCTTGGAATCTATGGTGCAGAGTTATCAAACGTTTTGTTTTATTTGTGTTTAGTGGTTTTGAACGGGTGTTTTCTTATTAAAAATAAAGTATATTTTGGAAGCCTTTTAAATTTGGCAATCTTATTAGTAATTTTGGTTTGGGTTTGGCTTACAAGATTTATATATAAAGTTATTTCTTTTAAGATAAATTTTGTCTTTGCTATTATCTTGGCTATAGTAATGACCTCGATATTAGCGTTTGGATTAGGCGCTTTTGTTTATAGTAAAATTAAAAAGAAAAATCATATAAAAAAATTTGTATCGCAAGTATAAATATAAGAGGATATGGAAATTATTTAACTAAACTACTAATAGGAGTGAAATAAAATGAATAAAAATGAATTAATTAAATGTATTTCAAAAGAATCAAGTCTATCACAAAAGGAAGCCAGAGAAGCGTTGACTGCCATCGCAAAGTTAATCAAAGAAACTTTAAAGAAGGGCGACAACGTAAAAATTTCAGGTTTTGGGAAGTTTGAAGTGAAGCATAGAAAAGAAAGAATAACAACAAACCCGCAAACTCGTCAAAGATTGGTAATTCCAGCAACCAAAGTAACCTCGTTTAAAGCCGGTAAAGAATTAAAAGACGCAATAATCGGATAACTGTTTGACTGATTTTGACTTTCGATTAATATTTTGAAAACAGTTGTTAAATTTACAAATTTGTTGTAGTATATAGTTATGACAAATTTTAATCCAAAAGAATATTTTAAAAAAAATAATTTAGTATTGGCTCCAATGGCAGGTTATACTGACATTGGTTTTCGCCATTTATGCAGGAGTTATGGAGCTGGACTTGTGTTTACCGAAATGATAAGTGCAAAAGCAATTTTGTATAATAATGAAAAAACTTTACAACTGATGGCGTCAACAGAAGATGAGCACCCAATAGCCCTTCAATTGTTTGGGAACTGCCCAGAAGACTTTGAACAAGTTTTAAAGAGACCTGAAATTCGGCATTTTGACGTGATTGATATTAATATGGGGTGTCCAGCACCTAAAATTGTAAAAAACGGAGAGGGTTCGGCACTCCTCGAAAACATTGACTTGGCTCGACAGATTATAAGAACTACTGTGCAAAATACACACAAACCAGTTTCGGTAAAATTCAGAAGTGGCGTCGATGATGAGCATATAATTGCGGTAGAGTTTGCTAAGATGTGTGAAGAGGAGGGGGTAGCGTTTATTACTTTTCATCCAAGAACTAGGGCTCAGGGATATGCGGGGCATTCCGATTGGGAGCAGATTAAGCAAGTAGTAGATGCTGTGAATATTCCAGTGATTGCAAGCGGAGATGTATTGACTTACCTTGACCTACAATATTTAATTAATAATTGTGGAGCCAGTGCGGTTATGGTTGGCAGAGGCGCTGTTGGAAATCCTGAAATTTTTTATGAACTGAAAAATAATAGAAAAACAAAATTGACTTTAAAAGATAAGATTGCTCAAATTGAAGTGCATATAAAGTGGTTACGCCAAAATTTCAGCGAAAATTACGTGTCTAGTGAAATGAAAAAACATATATTAAGTTATGTAAAGTCTTTCGATGGTGCGGTGGAGATGAAAAAACGTGTCGCAATCGTAAAAAATATTGACGAATGCATTAAGATATTAAAAGAATACGCAAATTAACTATTTACAAATGTTTGACAATTACGTTCATAAAATGGTAAAATTATCTTGTAATACTTTTAGGAGATGAATACTTGATATGAATAAAAAAAGTTTTAAAGATATTGATGTTACAGGAAAGTTGGTTTTTGTAAGAGTGGATTTTAATGTCCCACTTGATGATAACAATAATATTATCGATGATACAAGAATAATATCTGCTCTTCCAACAATTAAATACTTGGTTAATAATAATGCAAAGGTTATACTTTGTTCGCATCTTGGAAGACCAAAGGGTGCTTTTAATGATAGTTTTTCAATGAAGATCGTTCATCCAACACTTGAAAGAGTATTGGGAATGCCAGTAAAACTTGCGACCGATGTAATTGGAGAGTCTGCAAAGAAACTTGCAAGCGAGTTAAAAGAAGGCGAAGTTATGCTTCTTGAAAATGTAAGGTTTCATAAGGAAGAAGAAGCTAACGACGAAGAATTTTCAAAAGAATTGGCGTCTCTTGCTGAAATTTTCGTATTAGATGCTTTCGGAACAGCTCACCGAGCTCACGCATCAACTGCAGGAATTGCAAGATATATACCAGCAGTTGCGGGATTTTTGGTTTCTAAAGAAGTTACCGAAATTGAAAGAGCAACAGTTAATCCAACAAGGCCATCTGTTGTAATTTTTGGTGGCAAAAAAGTTTCGGATAAAATTGGTGTTATTTCAACAATGCTTGATAAGGCAAACTCTATTTTGATTGGTGGAGCGATGGCGTTTACTTTTATTGTTGCTCAGGGCGGAGAAATCGGATTAAGTCGTTACGAAAAAGATAAAGTTGAACTTGCAAAGCAAATACTTGAGATGGCAGAGAAGAAGAATGTAAGAGTTTATTTGCCAGTTGACTCGGTTGTAACACGTGAATTCTCACCAAATGCTAAGGCTAAGGTCGTTGATTCGTATAAAATTCCAGCCGATTGTCAGAGTATGGATATAGGTCCAAAAACAAGGAAGTTGTTTGCTAAAATAATAAAAAATGCAAAAACAGTTATTTGGAATGGACCTATGGGGGTTTATGAGTTTAAGAAATTCCAAAAGGGAACGGTTGCCGTTGCTAAAGCAATTGCGAAAAGCGATGCAATAAGCGTGGTTGGTGGCGGAGATAGTGCTGCCGCAGTAAATGAATCGGGTTATGCATCAAGAATAACACATATTTCTACCGGTGGCGGAGCAACACTTGAACTACTTGAAGGTAAAGACCTTCCAGGTATTGCAATGCTAAACGATAAAGAAGATTAGGGAGTACTTTTATGAAAAGAAAGGTTATTTGCGGAAATTGGAAGATGGCTAAAACTAATCTTGAAAGCCAACAATTAATACAAGAAATTCTAGAAAAAATGCCAAAAACCAAAAATGAAGTTGTAGTTTGTCCTTCATTTATGGCATTGCCACAAGCAGTAGCACAAACATCAGGAACACAATTAAAAGTTGGTGCACAAACTATGCACTTTGAAGATAAGGGGCCATATACTGGTGAAGTTAGTGCAAAAATGCTTACCGAAGTTGGTGTTCAATATGTAATTATCGGACACAGCAGTCGAAGAAGCGATGATAATGAAACCGATGCAAAAATTAACAAGAAAATAAAGAAAGCCATTGAAAGTGGTTTGATTCCGATTCTTTGCGTTGGAGAAAGTTCAAAAGAGCGTGAACAAAATCGCACTTATAGAGTAATAAAGAAGCAATTAATAAGAGCGTTTGAAGGAGTTGAGGATGCAACAAGTGTAATTGTTGCGTATGAACCTCTTTGGGCAATTTCTGATGGAGTTAATCCTGCACCAACCCCTACCATTGAAGAAATAAGTGCTGTAAATAGCGGTATTAAGCGTGTTTTAAGACAAATTTTTGGGAAAGAACAAGTTAAGCAGATGCGTATTTTGTACGGTGGAAGCGTAACACCTGAAAATTCGGGCGAAATTATGGCCGATAGAAGTGTAAATGGTGTACTTATTGGTGGCGCAAGCCTAAATGCAGATAAATTTATCGGCATTGTAAATTCAGCGATGAAGAAATAAGAGAATATTTATGCTAGCGAATCTTTTAAACCTATTACCATTAATTCTTGCTCAGAATGAAAAGCAAAAAGCCGAGACCTATTTAGGCTTGGCTATTCTTGCGTTGTTCAGTATTGTTTTTATAATGGATATGTTTGGGAAGGGTACGATTGGGAAAGATAAACATATGAAAAAGATATTGCTGTTTTTTTCGTGTTTGTTCATTTTCATATTTATTATCATATTTATTTCGTTTAAATATAAAAATAGTTAAAGACTTGTCTATAAATCATTGAAATTTTAAAATTGATGTGTTATAATGGTCGCAAGTTTTGGAAAGTTATGGAGGAATTTATGTTAACTAGAATTAATCATTTAATCGCAGCTGATAAAGTAAGACCTGATTGGGTTGTCAATTCATTCCCAATTATTAAATTGGTTTTGGTTTGTATGCTTTTGGTTTGTGCAATCCTTATGATTGTTGCGGTAACTATGCAACACGGTAATACAAACGGAATGACAGGTATTACTGGGGATACAAGTGATACATTTTACAATCGAAACAAAGGTCAATCAATGCAAGGGAAGATTAAAAAACTTACAGTTATTGACGCTATTTTGATGGTGGTACTTTGTGTTACTTATTTGATATTGAACGCAATTTATGCCGGTGGTTTAGCATAATTGTAATTGTGAAAAAACGCATTAGATTTTTCTAATGCGTTTTGTATATTTTGTTTTTTTTACAACAAACTACTATTGTAAAGGAGATAAAATATATGGCAATTTTAACACTTATCGCCTTGATTCTGACAATTATTGGTGCATGTAACTGGTTTTTAGTTGGAGTTTTCACTTTTAATCTAGTAACTTGGATTTTTGGAGTGGGGATTTTTGCAAGGATTATTTACGCACTGGTTGGAATTGCGGGTTTCTGGTTAATCTATATGTTAATCAGACACAAAGGAAAAGTATTAGCCTAAATTACAGGCTAATACTTTTTTAGTTAAATCATGAAGCCTATATATTTATATGAAGCATTTTAAAGCAAATGAAACCCAAAATATAGACAAGATAAGTTTGGTCATTTGAACTCAAAGAAATATACAAATAACTTTTATACGTTTATTTAGTATATATAAACACGTACATTATTTCGTTTAGAAAAGAATTTTGCTGTCGGTTTTTGTAAATTGATAACATTTTTATTTGTATATAACGATAAAAATGTGATAAATTATACTTATATATATACTAAATAAAAGTATGTTTTTAGGAGGTCAAATGACAAAAAATAATCAACATTACAAAAATGAAGGAAGGGGCGAAATCCCTTTTAGATTATTATCCAAAAAAAGATTAATCACGATTGCTCTTGCTGGTGCAGTTGTAACAACTCCATTAATTTTTACAGGCTGTGCTGATGGTAAAGATGGGGTTAATGGTGCTGATGGCACAATTTGGAAGTCTGGAACAAGTTATACAGAGTTCTCAGATGCAAAAGTTGGAGATTACTTTATTGATACTGATGACTATATTCTTTATCAAAAAACGACAGATTCTTGGTCTATTGTAATGGAAAATTATGGTAAGCAAGGAAATAGCGCAAATGCGCCAGTTATTGAAATTAATGCTGATGGGTATTGGACTATTGATGGGGTCGAAACAACAATTAAAGCGACTGGAGAAAATGGCACAAAGTGGCATTCTGGTGTGGTTGCACCAACAACAGAGGGCGATGTTGGAGATTACTATTTATGTACTGAAAATTATGATATCTACGAGAAATATGATAATGGCTGGACAAAAATAGGTAATATTGAAAGCTCAAACGCAG
>JAGBBI010000102.1 GCA_017938565.1 Clostridia bacterium | reverse complement strand
TTCCTGATTCGTATATTGAAAGCACCTCAAATAGAATGACTATTTATAAAAATATTTCAAGAATTGAAACAAAAGAAGAACGTGATAGGCTGGTTGCAGAAGTAGAAGATGTTTTCGGAAAACTTCCAAAATCAGCTGAGAATTTGTTCGATATTGCGTATATAAAATCATTGGCAAAAAGACTTGGAATTGTTGAAATATATTGTACAGATAATGAAATTAAACTAGTCTTTGACTCAAAAGAAAATAAGATAATGTCAAAACAAATCTCAGTTGCATTGAACAAATATTCAGCGATTTGTGTTTTAAATTTTAAAGAAATGCCAACAATTACATTTAAGTATACTGGCAATGATGTTAAGGGGAATTTTAATATATTAAAAGATTTCCTAATAATTTCGAATGAAAATGGAAAAAAGTAATTGATTTTCAAGATAGATTGCTTTATAATTAAAAGGAATTACAAACTATTAAAAGGTGCGGTTATTATATGAAAAAGAAAATGCTTTCAATATTTTTAAGCTTTTGCTTAATTTTTACATCGCTATTTACACTAAGTGGTTGTGACCTTTTGCACGACAATGATAAAAGATATTATGATGAAGCTGTTGCAAAAGTTGGCGATGACATTATAACAAGAAATGAAGTTTTAACAATGTTTAATTACTATTATTACACGATGGGATATTATCAATATGGTTATAGTACCGAAGTTGTTTATCAAATGGTAATTGAAGCTCTTGTTAAAAATAAAATCATGGTGATTGAAGCTCAATCGATTGAAGAGTGTGCAATTAATGATGCTGATGACTTTTATATTTGGGAACAGGTATTCAAAAATGTGTATGCTCAAATAGATGAAAATGAAGATAAGATAAGGGCATTGTTTGGCGTGGAAGAAAGGGAAGTCTCTGAAGAAGAAAAAGATGAGAATCTTGTTACTTTTGAAGAGTATGAAAAAAGCAAGCCAAACGGTGAAATAAAGAGTGCTGAGATTTGCAGAACTAAGGCAGAGTGGCTTCAAGATTTGGCAACATCAACTGATAAAGCAACAAACTATTACAGATTTTTAGCCTATTCAAGATATATTTCTGGTTTAGAGAAAAGTGCTGATAAGTATGGCAAGGATGAAAAGACTGGGGCTGAATTATTAGATCAAGAATTAAACAGGCTTTACGAATACTATAAAGAAAGTAGATATGTTGAAAAATACACAGCATATATGACAAACAGAATTACAATTTCTGAAGATGAAATTCAGACAGAATATCAAAAGGCTTTAAATAAACAATTGCAAGAATTTACAATAAGCGGAGCATTTGGTGATAAAATTGTAAATACATCAAACACTGATTTGGTTGTATACAGACAAAATGGAAATTATTATACCGTTCAACATATTTTACTTCAATTTTCTGATTATAACACAGATTTAAAGGCAAGTGAGTACCTTTACAATTTAGATAATTACGTATCTTCGTATGATTCTAATCAAAACTTAGAACAGACATTTATTGATGACTTTCTAAAAGAAAGAGAAAACTATGCAATGAATAATGAAGAATCTTTAAATATGGACTATATCAACCCTACAACAGGCAAGACAAATTTTGACAATGACGGGAATGAGGTTGATTATACATTAAGCGATTTTGACGACATGATATTTGATATAGACGGAATTTATACAAAATATGAAAGCGGTGAAATTACTTATGAAGAATTAGCAAAGGAGTTCTTCCAGTTGAAATTTTCATTCAGTAAAGATGGTGGTGTAACCGATCTTACAAGTATAACAAATCTTATGGGATATGTTTTACCAACATCAGAAGCAGAGGGGAATAGTTTTGTAAAAGAGTTTGCTGATACTTGTTATGATTTATATGATCAATTTACAACTGATGGTAGTTATGGAATTCAAAAGGTTGTAACCAATTTTGGAGTTCATTACATTATGTTTACCGGCGTAATGGGGCAAGGGACACTAACATTGGACGATAAATTTACCTTAGTAAGTGACCAAACTGTTGGTGAATATTTCTATGAAAACATATTAAAAGACAAAGAAAATTCAATTAGTGCAGATATAGGTTCGGTTCTGTATAATCAATATTACAACAGTGGATTAATTGAAATTTTTTGCGAAACTTATGAAGATTGTATATAAGAATGAAAATTAAATAATGCTGTAGAAGTGAATCTTTTTAGGTTCACTTCTTTTTTATTTATTCACTACTTTCTAAAAAGTACAAATGTAAATCAAAGTAAAGAATAATTTTTACTTATATTAAACAAACTAAAAACGATAGGTAGGTTTCTATCGTTTTTAGTTTTATTGCGATGTAAAAATTTTAGCTTTCTAAACCAAGCAAATAGTCGGTGGTAACTTCAAAAATAAAAGAAAGTTTAATTAATTGTTCAAGGTTGCATTCGCGTTGTCCTAGCTCCCAATAACAAATTGTGCGAGCACTTACAAGAACTTGATTTGCAAGCTCTTGCCTTGATAATCCTTTTTCAATTCTTAACTCTTTTAAAATTTGCGGAAATTTAATCATTAATTTAAGTTTAGAACAAAACGTTCATTTTTGGTTGACTTAGAACAAAATGTTCCATATAATTTAAATATTACCTAAAGACTAAGGAGTGTTATATGAAGAAACAAAAGTTGATAGCAATAATCATAGCATCAGTAATAGCATTGTCGGCAATTGGCGTTGGGCTTTGGGTATTTTTACCGTCAAAGGGAAAAGTGCCAAGCAATCCGACCACTCAAAATCCTATAACTCCGCCAGCTATTGAGCCTACAGTTCCTGAGACTCCATCAGTTCCGGAGAATCCACCGATTGTTGAGCCAGTAACAAAATATTACTATAATGGGTTGGTTGAGGCTCTTGAAGCAATAGGAAATGATAGCTTTGTAAATGACGATATTACAACACCAACCGAACAGTCGGGAGTGGAAGTTTTTATTGATGGCAATGATATGGTTAATATTGGCTTATTAAAGTCATTTGACCTGAGCGAAACGGTGCAAGTAGGGAAGGATTTAAACTTGATTTTATCAGGAAAGACATTGAACTTTTCAAGTGAACTTGCGATGAAAATTGTTGATGCGGATGTAAAAATTAATGGTTCAGAATCTGGCAGTAAGGTTGTTATTGGTGGGGATGAAAGCACAACAGCGAAATTGTTTGAAATAGAATCGGGAAGTTTGTCAATTAATGGGGGGCAATATGAAAGTTCAACTTCTGATGCCGGAACTTCTGCAAGCCCACATTCGGCGATAGTATTAAAAAGCGGAGAGCTTGACTTTAAAAATGCGACTATCACAGCTTCTGATAATAATGGTGGGACTATTCAAGGGATAAATATTGCATCTGGATGTACTGCAAATTTATCAAATACAAATGTTACTATTTCGTCAAAAAGTGGCTTAGAAGTAAGAGGTGTTGAAACTGCAGGAACTGTAACTATGAGCAATTGTTCGATTTTGGCTTATTCAGATTACACAGCGAAAAATAACAACTATGCAACAAATTCTCGTGGTATTTATAGCACGGGTACGTTGACTTTAAAAAATTGTACTGTTCGTGGTACTCACGCTGGCATAACCTCAAAAGGAGCTTTGTATATAGATGGCGGTTCATACTCGGGTTATGGTCATGGCGGTGTTTATATTGGAAGTGAAGGCGTTTCATCGTATATTAAAAATGCTAGATTGTTTGATGGACCTATGCCTGACGGGTATATAGCAGATAGCATTGCTGGAACCAATGGTGCGGGGATGTATGTCGGCGGAGCAAGTAATGTTTCTGTGTATGTTGATAATTGTGAAATTGAGGGAGTGTACTATTCTGTTGTTATGAGAAACTCGGGCGGAGAAACAAACAATAGTTTGTATATAAGCGATTCTACTCTTGTTCAGTCTAGGTATATCAGAACCAGAACATCTTCAGGAGCTCTAAAGGTTTACCTTGGGTTAAATAATGTTATAGGTGGTGAAAAGGCGGTAGATTATGACGCCGCAAAAGTTGTTACAGAAACTGACTACGGAACGCTATTCCCAGAATTTTAATATTTAAATAAGCGGTGTATTTTTTACACTGCTTATTTTTTTGCACTAAAACTTTATAAAAACAAGTCTCGAACAAATGTTTGAAAATATAGTTGTAAATTGATGAGTTTTATGATAAAATAAGTGTAGAATAATGGTTAGAGGGTTTTAAGATATGAGGGTTATTCTTCATTCAGATTTAAATAATTTTTATGCAAGTTGTGAGTGTTTGCTTCGTCCAGAATTGAAGGGATTGCCGGTTGTTGTGTGTGGCAAAATAAAAGATAGGCATGGGGTTGTTCTTGCAAAGAATATGATTGCAAAAAACGCAGGAATTAAAACAGGAATGACTCTTTATGAGGCAAGAAAATTGCAGCCGAACTTGGAGGCTGTTGAGGCGAACCACGATTTGTATTTAAAATATTCAAGGCTTGTAAAAAAGATATACAGTGATTATACTGACAGAATTGAATCGTTTGGGATTGATGAAGCGTGGCTTGATGTAACTGAAAGTGTAAAACTTTTTGGCTCGGGTGAAACTATTGCTGAACTTATAAGAAAGCGGGTCCGTGAAGAAATTGGACTTACCGTCTCGATAGGTGTGAGTTATAATAAAATTTTTGCAAAACTTGGCTCAGATATAAAAAAACCTGATGCAGTAACTGTTATTGACAAAAATAATTATAAAGACATTGTTTGGAGTTTGCCTGTAAGTGATTTGTTATACGTAGGAAAGGCAACAACAAAAAAACTAAATGCTCTGGGTATTTATAAAATTGGCCATCTTGCCAAATTTGATAGGTGTATTTTAAGACAAAAACTTGGCAAATGGGGAGAGTATCTTTCGGAATATGCTAATGGGAATGATTTAAGCATAGTATGTAAAATGGGTGAAAGTGATGATATAAAATCTGTTGGAAATAGTGTTACTTATTATAGGGATATGGACAAACTAGAAGATGTGATGGCGTTAATTTATATGCTTGCAGAAAGTGTTTCTTATCGTATGAAAAAGTCTTGTGTCGGAAGGGCGAAAACGTTGCACATATCGGTTGTGGATAATGAACTAACACATTATGGAATGCAGTGTGCTTTTACAAATCCAACAAATCTATCTAATGATATAGCCTCGACAGCAATAGAGTTATACAAAAAGAATTATATACATATCAAAAAAGTTCGAGGAGTTGGAGTTTCTGTTTCGAATTTTGTGAAAGAAGAACAATTATTGCTTGGAGAAAGTCAAAAGAATAAAGATAAACTTTTAAAACTTGACAATACAATAGAAGATATTAGGAGACGCTTTGGAAGAAAATCTGTATGCAGAGCACTTACGAAGCTTGATGCAAGACTTCAAGATGTTGAAATAAATGGTGCCAATATAACATCAAGGGCTTTATAGTATTAATCATACTCAATGAACCATTTGTATTCGCTTAGGAAAAGGATTTTTTCTTTTCCTTTTATTTTGCATAAATATCGGATTCCAACACCGCCACCTTTTGTGCTGGCGAGAGGTCTTATATCGATGACTCGATCGATGTCAAAGACTTTGTCATTATCCCAAATGATTTGAAAGGGTATTACTTTGCCTTCGGTTGTCATTTTTGCATTTACTTCAATATATTTGATCATACTAATATTATTTAGTGAAAAAATTAAAAATATACGATTTCTATTTTTCAAAGATTTAATAAATATGATATAATATTAAAAACATAAAAAGTTAAAGGTGGCAAAAGATGTTTAAGCTTACGAAGTATTTAGGCGGATACAAAAAATACATAACTTGGGGTCCTATATTTAAGGCATTGGAAACAGCCTCTGATGTGGTAACTCCAATGCTTATGGCGCTGGTAATTGATGTTGGTATTGCTAATCGCGATATGCCCTATATTTTTATAATGTGTGGAGTAATATTGTTTTTAAATATTATAAGTTTTTGTTGTACCGTTGTATGTCAAAAATGCTCATCAATTGCACAAACGGGAATATGTAAAGATATAAGGCGTGATTTATTTGGGCACATCAATACGTTGTCTCATGCAGAACTTGATAAGTTTTCAACAGTTACCCTAACAAATAGAATGGTGCATGATGTTGATCAGGTCGGTCTAAGTGTTGGTATGACAATAAGAAATGTTTCAAGGGCGCCGTTTTTGCTTATTGGTTCATTGATTATGGTGTGTATTATTGACATAAAACTTTCAAGTGTATTTTTAATAATGGCACCAATCATATTGTTTATTGTGTTCTTTGTGATGATGAGAAATAGCCCAAGGTATTCAAACTTAAAGGTTAGGCTGGACGATGTAACAAATATCGCAAGAGACAATTTAGACAGCGTAAGAGTGGTCAGGGCATTCAACAAACAGGCATATGAACTTGAAAGATTTGATAGGTCAAATAAAGAGTTTACCAGAGTTAATATGCAGATTGCTAAAAGTGCATCATTACTTCAACCGTTAATTGCTTTAGTCGTAAATTTCGGAATTATAGCAATTTTATGGTTCGGTGGAATTGAAGTTAATTTAGGAGTTATAACTACTGGTAATTTAATAGCTTTTGTAAATTATTTAACAACGATTTCTTCAGCACTTGTAATAATCGCAAGGTTAATAATAATTTATACGAGGACGGGGGCGTCGATTAAAAGAATAAAAGAAGTGTTTGAGACTGAAAACACAGTTAAGAATGCAAAACGTATAGCTGATTTTACTTATGAAGATGCAGAAGGAAAAATTGAATTTAGGAAAGTTAATTTTTCATATGCAAATGCAAAGAATGTAGTAAATGATTTGTCTGTTGTTGTAAAACCGGGACAAGTTCTTGGAATTATTGGCGGAACGGGCTCAGGTAAAAGTTCAATTGTAAACTTAATCCCAAGATTTTACGATACACGAAGCGGAGATGTCTTGATTGATGATGTTAACGTAAGAAAGATTGATTTGGTTGAACTTAGAAAAATTGTTGGAATTGTTCCGCAAAATCCGGTTCTGTTTGAAGGTTCGCTTCGAGAAAATATGCAATGGAGAAAAGAAGATGCAACAGATGCTGAAATTATTAAAGCATTAAAAATTGCACAAGCCTACGACTTCGTAAAAGAGTTACCGGATTTCCTTGACCATAAGGTTTTGCGTGGTGGAAGAAATTTTTCTGGTGGGCAACGGCAAAGATTAACAATTGCAAGAGCACTTGTGGGAAATCCAAAAATTATAATTCTTGATGATTCAAGTTCGGCTCTTGATTTTGCTACCGACGCAAATTTAAGGAGAGCTATTGCAACAAGTCTAAACTCAAGTACGGTTATTTTAGTGTCTCAAAGAGCAACATCGCTTATGTCAGCTGATCAGATTATTGTTGTAGACAACGGAAACGTGATGGGAATTGGCACGCATGAAGAGTTATTGAAAGGCTGTACCGTTTATCAGGAAATTTATTACTCACAAAACCAAAAAGAAGATGATGAGCCAAAGAAGAATAAGGTTGGGGGTGTGAGATAATGGGGAAGATTGCAACTCAAATAAAAGAAAAACAAAAAACTTATAAAGAACAAGAAAGCTTGTTTAAGTCTGCTATGAAGTATTCGGGAGCATACAAGCACTTTCTGGTATGGGCTGTTGGCTTTATGATTGTAAGCAGTGTGCTTGATTTGTTGGTGCCAATTTACATTGGAAAATGTATCGACTGTATTGTTGGAGTTAATGAAGTAAACTTTACAGTATTAACCCAAAACATATTAATTATGGCAGGTATTGCAGTAGTAAATTTGTTATTTACTTGGCTTTATAACCTATATGCAAATATTTTTTGCTACAAGACATCGGAGCACATAAGAGATTTGTTTTTTAAAAAGATTGAGACTGTTCCAATTAAATTTGTTGATGGAACAACTCACGGTGATTTACTTAATCGTATGATTAACGATGTTGAAATTGTAACAGACGGGTTGGTCGAAGCGATTATATCAATTTCATCTGGCATATTTACAATTATCGGTACACTTATCTGTATGATATTGCTAGATGTAAGTATTGCTATTATGGTTGCAGTATTGACACCAATATCGTTGTTTGTTTCTTATAAGATTGCAAAAAATGCTAACGATTTATTTATAAAACAAGCGGCTACAACTGGTGAGATGAGTGGTTACTTAGAGGAGATTATTGGAAATCAGAGAGTAGTAAAGGCGTTTAATCATGAAGAAGACTCTATTGAAGAATATAATGCAATTAATGAAAACCTAACAGTTGTGTCAGAGAAAGCAAAATTTTATTCGTTTCTTGCTCCGCCACTAACGAGATTTATTAATGGATTTGTTTATGTTGCAGTTGGTTTTGTTGGTGCGTTGCTTGCATTAAACGGCAAAATAACAGTTGGTGTTATAAGTAGTTTCTTATCATATGCAAACAGTTATGGGCGTCCGTTTGACGAGTTGAGTACGGAGATTACCGAGATACAAGCAGCATTCGCTTCGGCACGAAGAATTTTTGCAGTGTTAAATGAACCAGACGAAATAAGTGATGCAGGCAATAAAGAACTTTCATATTGTGATGGAAATATTTCAATTAAAAATGTGGATTTTTCTTATACACCTAAAACTAAGTTGATTCAAAATTTCAATTTAGAAGTAAAGAACGGTCAAAAAATAGCGATCGTTGGGCCTACCGGTTGCGGGAAGACTACACTTATAAATCTTTTAATGAGGTTTTATGATGTAACAGGTGGTGCAATTTATGTTTCAGGTGAAGATATTAGGAATATTACAAGGGGAAGTCTTAGAACCAAGTTTGGTATGGTGTTGCAAGAGAGTTGGTTGTTTCATGGGACAATAAGAGATAATATTGCCTATGGAAATCAAAACGCAACACTTGAAGAGGTGAAAGAGGCGGCAAGGCTTTCGGGTGCCGCAGACTTTATTGAAAAGCTTCCGCAAAAATATGACACATTGGTTTCTGAAGGGGGTGCAAATATTTCCCAAGGTCAGAAGCAATTAATATGTATTTCAAGAATAATGCTTACAAAACCCTCGATGTTAATTTTGGATGAGGCAACAAGCAATATTGATACAAGGACTGAAATGAAAATTCAAGAAGCCTTCAATAAAATTATGGAAGGAAGAACTAGTTTTATAGTGGCGCATAGGCTTTCAACAATTCAAAATGCAGATATTATTTTGGTTATGAATAAGGGAAATGTAATAGAGCAGGGAAATCATAAAGAATTAATGAAGAAAAAAGGTTTTTATTACAACCTTTATACGAGTCAATTTTTAAGAATGAAAAAAGTTTCAGCTAAATCAAAATAGGTAAAAAAAATCAAAAAATTAAAAGTTTCTAACAAAAAAATGCCAGAAACTTTTTTATAAATTTTTTAAATGTGTTGACAAAGTGAAATAATTATTGTAAAATACAATGGTACTAATGTGAAATAATGCCCAAACACGAATGTTTTTGGGTGTTATTTTACGACAATTTAATATTTTGATTCGTGTTTGCACGTCAACGCAAATGGTCGATCTCTCCATTTACAAATTAATGATACCGCAGTCACGTTTCCAAAGTCAAGCGATTTTCACGAAATTTTTTTAAGGAGATTAGAAATGTCAATTAAGGTTGAAAAAAAGATGTATGGAAGACACGAGAGGCAAACTTTTGGAAACATTAAAGAAGTTATCGATATTCCATATTTGGTGGAGATCCAGAAGAACTCCTTTGAGGCTTTTACCAAGGAAGGTATAAGGGAAGTCTTGAAGGATTTTTCGCCTATTTCAGACTCGGATAACCTAAATATGAACAGGGCTGAGAATGAAGAGGATAAGGATAGCCGTATTGAGCTTTACTTTTTGGACCACTCTCTTTCAGGAGAACCAAAGTACAATGAAAGAGAATGTAAAATGCGAGATGCTACATATGCAGTACCTCTAAAAGTAAAAGTAAGACTAGTTTATAAGGAAACGGGCGAGGTTGTTGACCAAGAAGTGTACATGGGCGACATCCCAATGATGACTGATAGTGGTTCGTTCATTATTAATGGTGCTGAAAGAGCTGTCGTAAGCCAGCTTGTAAGAAGCCCAGGCGTTTACTGCAAACAAGGTTTAAATAAAACAGGGAACTTTGTAGTTGAAACTGGGATTATGCCACTTCGTGGTGCATGGCTTGAATTTGAAGAAGATACAAATGGTGTTCTTTGGATTCATATTGATAAGACAAGAAAGCTTGTTGCATCTATTCTTTTAAGAGGCTTGGGGTTGGGTTCTGATGAAGAAATATTGAATGTCTTTGATAACCACCCAATTATCAAGAAAACCCTTGAAAAAGATGTTACGAAGTCAGAAGAAGAAGCTTTAGTAGAGCTTTCAAAAAGATTACGCCCAGGCGAAGTTCTAAACTTGAAAGCAATTAAAAGATACATTAACAACCTATTCTATAACCAAAGAAGATACGATGTATCAAGAGTAGGTAGATATAAATTTAACCAAAAACTTTCTATCGCTAACAGAATTGAAAACTTGGTAGTTACAAGAGATGTTGTTGCTAATGGGAAAACGCTTGTGAAAGCAGGTGAAATGGTTGACCTTGAAACAGCATGGAAAATTCAAAATGCTGGTGTTAATGAAGTTTATGTTAAGACCAAAAATGGAGAGTTTAAAGTATTTGGTAATAACAGAGTTGACCTAGACAAATATATTGGAATTGACCCAAAAGAAGTTGAAATCAATGGAATGGTTCACATTCAAACATTGAATGATATTTTAAAGGAATGCAAGTCGCCAGAAGAGAAGAAAGAGATGATAAGACTTAATGCCGACCAACTTGTTGGAAGACATATTATGTTGGATGATATCTTATCAGCAATCAACTATCATTTATCTTTGTCAGAAGGCATTGGACATTTTGATGATGTTGACCACTTAGGGAACAGACGTGTTAAAACCGTTGGTGAACTTCTACAAAACCAATTCTATATTGGTATGGCAAGACTTGAAAGAGTTATTCGTGAAAGAATGCAGGTTCAAAACATTAATGAAGTAAGCCCAAGTTCGCTTATTAATGTAAGGCCGGTGTCTTCTGCGATAAGAGAGTTCTTCGGTTCATCTCAAATGTCGCAATTTATGGAGCAGATTAATCCAATCGCTTCATTAACACACAAAAGAAAACTAACAACTCTTGGACCTGGTGGATTAAGTCGTGAACGTGCTGGATTTGATGTTCGTGACGTACACTACACACACTACGGAAGACTTTGTCCTAACGAAACTCCAGAAGGTCCAAACATCGGTTTGATTAACTCGCTTGCAACTTTTGCAAAACTTAATGAATATGGATTCTTAATGGCTCCATACAGAAAAGTTGATAAAGAAAGTGGCAAGGTAACAAACGAAGTGGTTTATATGACAGCCGATGTTGAAGATAGATATACAATAGCTCAAGCGAATGAACCATTGAATGAAGATGGAACATTTAAGAATAAAAGAATTATTTGCCGTAACCGTGAAGAAATTTTGGAAACGACAGTGTCAAATATTGATTATATGGACGTTTCTCCAAAGCAATTATTCTCAGTTGCAACAACACTTGTTCCATTCCTTGGAAGTGATGACTCCGTTCGTGCACTTGTTGCGTCAAACCAACAACGTCAAGCGGTGCCACTATTAAAGACCGAAGCTCCAATTGTAGCTACTGGTATGGAACACAAAATTGCAGTTGATAGTGGTGCGGTAATAGTTGCAAGAGAAGCAGGTACAGTTACATATGTATCAAGCGATAAAATTGTAGTAACGCAAAAGAGTGGTGAAGAAGATGAGTACTATCTAACTGGTTATACTCGTTCAAACCATGGAACTTGTATGAAACAACATCCAATCGTAACTCATGGCGAAAAAGTTAAGAAGGGTGATGTCTTAGCTGATGGTCCATCAACATCTGGTGGTGAACTTTCAGTAGGTAAGAACATTCTTATTGCTTACATGCCTTGGGAAGGATATAACTTTGAAGATGCTGTATTGATTTCAGATGAAATCGTAAAAGACGATATTTTAACATCTGTTCACATTGAAGAATATGAACTAGATTGCAGAGATACAAAACTTGGACCTGAAGACATTACAAGAGATATTCCAAATGTTGGTGATGATGCACTTAAAGATTTGGATGAAAATGGTATTGTAAGAATTGGTGCTGAAGTTGTTCCTGGTGATATTCTTGTTGGTAAGGTTACTCCAAAGGGTGAAACTGAACTAACACCTGAAGAAAGACTTTTAAGAGCAATCTTTGGTGAAAAGGCAAGAGAAGTAAGAGATACATCTCTTCGTGTTCAACACGGTGAGGGTGGTATTGTTGTAGATGTTAAGGTTCTAACTCGTGAAAACAAAGACGAACTTTCAACTGGCGTAAACAAACTTGTAAGAGTTTACATCGCTCAAAAGAGAAAAATGAGCGTCGGCGATAAGATGTCTGGTAGACACGGAAACAAGGGTGTAGTATCAAAGATACTTCCACAAGCAGATATGCCATTCCTTGCAGACGGTACTCCAATTCAAATTCTTCTAAACCCAATGGGTGTCCCTTCTCGTATGAACGTAGGACAGTTGCTTGAAGTTCACTTAGGTATGGCTTCAAGAACAATGGGCTGGAAGGTTGCAACTCCAATATTTGACTGTGCAACAAGTGATGAAATCCAAGAACTTCTTGTTAAGAATGGTTTAAGACCAGACGGAAAGATTGATTTGTATGATGGACGTACTGGTGAAAAACTTCCAAATCCAATGACAGTTGGTATTATGTATATGCTTAAACTTAACCACTTGGTTGATGATAAGATGCACGCTCGTTCAACTGGACCTTACTCGCTTGTAACACAACAACCTCTTGGTGGTAAGACACAATTTGGTGGACAAAGATTTGGTGAAATGGAAGTTTGGGCTTTGGAAGCCTATGGCGCTGCAAATGTACTACAAGAAATGTTAACGGTTAAATCCGATGATATCATGGGTAGAACAAAAACTTATGAAAGCATTGTAAGAAGCGAAAACGTTGCAGAACCTGGAATCCCAGAATCATTCAAGGTATTGATTAAGGAATTGCAAGGTTTGGCACTTGATGTTAAGGTTCTAACCGAAGATAAAGAAGAAATTGGACTAAGAGAACTTGTTGAAGACAATGATGACGATGACAGACCAGTAAGAAATGCAAGAGATGATAAAGAAGAAGTTGAACTTGACTTAGACGATGGTCCACAAGAAGAAGTCCTAGACTTAGATGATAACGGCGTTGACGCATTTGGAATAGATAGCGACGATGACTTGTTTGATTTTGATGATGACGACATTTAATCTTTTAGATTATGAAAAGAAAAAATAACTTATGGGGAGAATAAAATGTTTGAATTAAACAACTTTGATGCTATGCAAATTGGCATCGCAAGCCCAGAGAAGATAAGAGAATGGTCTTATGGTGAAGTTACAAAGCCAGAAACTATTAACTATCGTACTCAAAAGCCAGAAAGAGACGGTCTTTTCTGCGAGAGAATATTTGGGCCAACAAAGGACTGGGAATGCTATTGTGGCAAATACAAAAGAATAAGATATAAAGGCGTCATCTGCGACAAGTGTGGAGTTGAGGTTACAAGGTCGAAGGTTCGTCGTGATAGAATGGGACATATTGAACTTGTTTCTCCAGTTTCTCATATTTGGTATTTTAAGGGCATACCAAGCAGAATTGGAATGGTTCTTGACCTTTCAATTAAGCAACTTGAACAAGTATTATATTTTACAGCTTTTGTAGTAACTGACCCAGGTGAAACACATCTTTCATATAAGCAAGTCTTGAACGATAGAGAATATCGTGAAGCTTTAGAGCAATATGGCTCTAAAGCATTCAAGGCTGGTATGGGTGCAGAGGCAATAAAAGAGCTTCTATCTCAAGTAGATGTAGAAAAAGAATGTAAAGAATTAAAAGAAATTATTATGACTTGCAAAGGTCAAAGAAAACTTAAAGCTGCCAAGAAGTTAGAAATTATGGAAGCTTTCAGAGTAAATCATACCGATCCAAAGTGGATGGTTCTTGATGTAATTCCAGTAATTCCACCAGAATTAAGACCAATGGTTCCACTTGACGGCGGAAGATTTGCGACATCTGACCTTAATGACCTTTACAGAAGAGTTATTAACAGAAATAATAGATTGAAAAAGTTGATGGACTTAGGTGCTCCTGACATCATTATCAGAAACGAAAAGAGAATGCTTCAAGAAGCAGTTGATGCGTTGATTGATAATGGCAGAAGAGGTAAGGCTATCACAGGTGCTGGAAACAGAGATTTAAAATCACTTTCAGGACTTCTTCGTGGTAAGCAAGGTAGATTCCGTCAAAACCTACTTGGTAAACGTGTTGACTATTCAGGTCGTTCGGTTATCGTCGTTGGACCAGAATTAAAACTTTACCAATGTGGTGTTCCAAAAGAAATGGCTCTTGAACTATTTAAGCCATTCGTAATGAAAAGATTGGTTGATTTAAACCAAGCACATAATATTAAGAGTGCAAAAAGACTTGTAGAAAGAGCAAAACCAGTAGTTTGGGATGTGCTTGATGATGTTATCAAAGACCACCCAGTACTATTAAACCGTGCACCAACACTTCACAGACTTGGTATTCAAGCCTTCGAGCCAGTGCTAATTGAAGGGCATGCAATGAAGCTACATCCATTGACCTGTTCAGCGTTCAACGCCGACTTCGACGGAGACCAAATGGCTATTCACGTTCCATTAAGTCTTGAAGCTCAAGCCGAAGCAAGATTTTTGATGCTTGCATCAAACAACATCTTAAAACCATCTGATGGTGAGCCAATTGCAACACCTTCTCAAGATATGATTTTAGGTAACTATTATCTAACACTTGAAAAGCCAGGAGC
>JAGBBI010000101.1 GCA_017938565.1 Clostridia bacterium | reverse complement strand
TATGGTATTTGGAGAAATTTGTAGAGTTGGAAGAGTTTTATGGAGGGGCGAATGACTAGGAGACAAAGGCTTGAGGCCGTAATTAAAGGGGAGATTACGGAAGAGTTAATTGAGGATTGTAAAGTTGAGTTGGCGAAGTTGGACGAACGTAGCGCGCGGGCCAATGAAGAAGCGAAAGAGACTTTGAATTATAAGGAAAATAAGGAATTTGGGGAAAGAGTTGTTGAAGTTTTGACTGAGGAACCAATTCAAATTGACGAGTTGGCCGAACGTATAGGATGGACGCTGTCGAGACAAAGATTAACGGCCATATGTACGAATTTGATTAGGGAAGGACGTATACGTAGCTGCGACGTGAAAGTTAAAAATAAGGGAAAGAGAAAGGCCTACTACGTGTAGGTCTTTTTTGATTTTTGATTTCGTGGATATTATGAGGCAGGCGTTTTGATTTTTGGGGTCGAACAAACGTTCTTTTCCTGGAAGCAACCCGGGCATGCTGCCGCGACTTTCCTATATCTCCTCTTCATCCTTGGGAATTCTTTGTTAAAAAATTAACAAGCATTTCCAAGGTACTACTTTCTCAAAAACTATGAACATCCGTTTGATGACCGGATTTTTAAATCTAGGTACTGTTCTGCGAAAACTGCCCTCTTCATCGGTTGATTGCTAATTTTTTAACGACCATCCTTTCGCAATAACTCCGCGGGAGATGGTCGCTAGTTTGTTAAACTTTTAACGAACCAACCTCTTCATCGGTGGGTTCGATTGTTAAACTTTTAACAATCAACTATTGAATAACGGGTCGCTAGTTTGTTAAACTTTTAACAATCAACTATTGAATAACGGGTCGCTAGTTTGTTAAACTTTTAACAATCAATCTGCGCGACTTTGTTAATTTTTTAACAGATAGATAGACTATATCTCCTCTTCATCGGTAAGTCAGATTGTTAAAAGTTTAACACGATTGTACGGATATAAAAACAAAACAAATTTCAATTTAGGGGTTGACATATCCGGTCTTTGAGTGTATACTATAGATACAGTAAAGAGAGAAAGGAAACGGAAACAATGGATAAGACAATAATCAGAAACACACTCATCAACTTCTACAACGAGACAAGCGCAACGCATAACTACATCGTAGCGTTCAACTACAAAGGTAACCTTATCGCAGTGGTAACAACGAACGTTGAACTCTTCAACACAGGCGTTAAACTCGACAAGGCGAGTAGGGGACAGGGATACTCAATTAGGTTTAAACCTAACAACAGTGAGAAGATGGCGCTTATGAGTGGTAAGTCTTTCGTACTCTGCTCAACAGAGATGTTCAACACACTCGTTAGTGAGAGTAAGTACAACAAAGGTGAGATAGTAGAGAAGTTGGTTACTGAATATTTCGGACAGACTTGGACAAAGGATAATGTACCATATACAGTAGATGGAGATATAACAGTAAACGGAGTAAAATATCAGATAAAATTTGAAAAAGCAACTTTCATAAATGAAAGTCAGATGATAAAAATGAGAGGATAATAACTCTCATTTTTTTATGCGGGTGTACCCGCAAAATATAATGGAGCAAAAAGAACATATGTTCGATAGGATGTATGGGATTATTTGAAGATTGTTTGTTAATTAATTAACGAAAATTAATTTAAATTTAATTTAAAAAGATATTGACAAATTGCCAGGATTATTCTATAATATAACCATAGAAAAGAGATAGAAAATCTTAAAAAAAGAAAGAGAGGAAAATAAAATGACAATGAGAGAATACTTCGAAATGGGATACAAGGTAGTTTGCGAATCAATGTTCGGTGATGTGGAAATGGAAGATATGGATATGGTCAAGTGCTATGAAGAGGATTCAGAGTTTGACAGAGTAGATGAAGAATCAAAGGTAGTCTACTTCACAGATGCACAAGACTATGATGACTAAAGAAGTCGCAAGACTTCTTTTTTATTGCCTCTTCATCGAACATATGTTCGTATACTCGCGGGCGGTCAATCTTAAAATTAATCAGGGTGACTTTGTTAGTTATTTAACAAACAAAAATTAATTTAAATTTAATTTAAAAAGATATTGACAAATCCCTCTTCATCGACTATACTATAGGTAGATAAAGAAAGAGAGGTAAACGAAAATGACAAAGATGGAAATGGTAAACAGAATGATAGTTCTCGGTATCATCAAAGAGACAGACCGCAACCATTGGATGAGACAATCCAAAGACAAGATTATGAGAGTATACATCACAGCAGTTCCAATCAAACTTGAGTTCCTTGGGAGGGCATAGACAATGGCAAAGAAGAAGAGTATAACAGTTGGTACAATCAAAGGTATTGACTTAATCAAACAGACTAAACCAATACAAGATATACCATTTAGAACAGGAATCTACATAGACAAACGAAAGAAAAGAGAAAAGGTAAATAAACGCAATATGGACAAGTGGATGTAAAACACTTGTTCCTTTGTATACTCGCGCGGGTGCGAACATATGTTCGTATTCGCGTTGCCCGGGCGCGATTCGACGAACATATGTTCGTTCTTAATGTTCGTTTAGATTCTTGACTTTCCTCTTCATTGATAG
>JAGBBI010000100.1 GCA_017938565.1 Clostridia bacterium | reverse complement strand
CCATAAGTTCTGTTGAAGCCTTATAATCCTCAGAGCATACAGGTAGCAATATCAATTCAGGACCTGACCAAGCATATACAAATTCACCTTCAAGTCCCTTACCCTTACTTGAAGTACATTCCTGAAGAATATAAAGAAGATTTTCCACAGATATTTCCACCTCGAAGCCTCTTGGGTCATAAACCCTACACTTTGTCTGTCTGAAATTCCATCCTGACTTATAACCACCGGCTCGTTTATTCAACACAAAACCTTCTATGGGCTTATTATCATAGGTTTCTACCTCAATCTTCTTATCAATCCATCCCTTCCAAGATGTTTCTTTTGCTATATCACCTTTTTTATTGATATAAGTAACATAAGCAAGTTTGCCCGAATATGTATCGGTTCTATTATTAAACCCCACTTTTAGGGTTTCTGGAATATTTAATCTTTCGTTTGCCATATTAAATTAAAATTATTGCGCTACTTGTGCGAAATACACGTGTTTTATATTCTTCTCCACAAATTTTATGGGTAAAGGCAATGGTTGCCCACTCTTGTGCCATTGGCTGTTCATCATCTACTTTCTTTTCTATGGCTTCAATAACACCTTCTCTGAAATGCATACCATTTGCATTAACATCAAAAGTCAGAACTTTATCTCCAACAGACACTTTATTATTTACGTAATCGGTCATAATCAATTTATATTACAAATATACAAATAAAAAACGGGATTAACAAACCCCGTTTACTTCTTTAAAATATAAACGACTTCATCCATATTGAAAATGGAATGCTGTCCTTTTTCGTGACATACAACATATCCTTGTTTTGTAGTATAACAGTCTCTGGCCATCATCTCTACTTCTGTTCCGTCCTTGAACTTAATAACATAAGTTGCCATACCATTGTTAACATTATAGTCGCAAGAACAGATAGAGAAGATTAAAATTAGTGACAATATAAGTTTTTTCATATTACATTACTTTTCAAATTTTTCTTTTAGGCGTTCATACTCACGCTTCTCTTTTTCCTCTTGATATTTTTCTGTGGCTTTTCGCTTTTGTTCCTCTTTCTCCAATGCCTTATCAACTTCTGATTTAATCCATTTATCGATTTTTTTATCATCAAATAGAACGTCGGCCGGTATCCTTAAAGTTGCGCTGTCATATAAGTCATATCCGTGGTCATAGTATCTAATGGCTATGGAATTTTCATCAGAATAATCCCATTCAATTCTCTCGAAAGCACTATAAAATCCATAGTGGAGAATACTTGTTTTTGCCTCCTGGTCGGCCTTTTGCAATTTATTAAAAACTCTTGAGGCCTCTTCATCGTATTTTTCTACGAGTTTAACTAATGTTTTATAATCAATCATTTTTATCAGTTTCTTAAAATCTTCAATATTGGATTATCCGACTATTTTATTATAATCATCCATCACCTCAACTGGGTCATCCTCCCAAGTCATCTTTCGCTTAAGGAGTTTTTCTATGGTTCCTTTTGGTAACTCCTTTAAATTACGGACAGTATCTGTTATTTTGCTGCCCACAATTACCCGAGTATCAGCCCAATATCCCCAAGCACTTCTATGGGGTTTTATCTTTTTTGAGAACCATTCGGTTCCGTCACAATCTACACATATCCAAGCCATATTTTCTATTCCTCTACCTTTACAAGTTTAATCTTATCACCCACCTCAAAATCTTTACTATCTGATACAACATAAATTGTTAAACCGTTATTAATGTTTAACGATTCATATGTAATGGTGTACAAACTCTTGGAATCAGCTCTTTCACCATATTCACGTTCACTAATAACAATTAGGGTATCACCATCAATTGCTTCTCTACAAGAAGAACACATCACTGTAACTATCAGGAGTGTAATGTATTTTAAAATTTTCTTCATAATATTCCTCCATTCTTCTATCAATCGTTTCTATTACATATCTGCACCAAAGAGGTGTACACCACAAAGGTCAGCGTCATCAAGGTTTGCGGTTTTAAGGAAAGCAAAAGAGAGGTCTGCCTTTTCAAGGTCTGCCCCCTCAAGGTTTGCCCCCTCAAGATTTGCTTTACAGAGTTCTGCATAACGAAGATATGCACCTTTGAGGTTCGCATTAGAGAGGTCTGCACCACAGAGCTCTGCTTCCTCAAGGTCTGCTTCCTCAAGGTTTGCGTTTTTAAGACTTACACCATTTTTTACAGCATCCTCCACTGCATCTTTGATAGTTGCGTTCTCACCCTCGTAAGTATAGATAATTTCTTCATTCATCCAATTTCTTATTTCAATCAATACCATAATTTATTCCTCCACTATTTTTGTTTCTTTAACATTAATACTCGCAACAAATATACAAAATAAAATTGGTTTTTACAAATGCCAATAAAAAAATAAGCGAGTGAATTTCACTCGCTTTTATTGTTTTTTTTACTTAAAATTCTTTAGCCGTTCTCCATCCTTTGTCTTCCCATTTTTCAAAGTCTTCATCAGATATAATAAGGTTTTGGGGGGCATTAACATTAATTATCTCTGCATTAGCATTAACTGTTAGAACGTGAGCCGCGTGTCCTCTTCCGTTAAGGAAAATATTAATATCTTTGATGAGTTCTTCAATTGAAAGCCCGTTATGTTCCATCCAAGCCCCTCTAACTTTTCTAACAGCAATATTATTAGAACCGTCTTGTATTGGATATTCTTTGTAAGGTACTGGTTCCCATCCATCACCTTCAATAACATCAAAAACAGATATTGGATTACCCTCTTTAAGGTCATAACCTCTGGTAAAATCATCCATTTTGTCATCAAATTTCTGCTCAATACCATCTATCTTATCACCAATTTTTTGGAAAAAGCCCTCATTGACAAGAATCTTTTTAACTGATTCAAGAACTATATTATGTACCTCAGATTGAGTTAATTGTACTTTATTGTTCATATTATTTTATGTTATCTTTTTATTATTCAGCGTTATAATAATAAATAGTGTATTTTGCCAAAAAAGGGGGTTTTAGCCCCCTTATTCAATGTCTCCTACGATAATTTTCTTCATTACTTCCTGAGATAACAATTTAACGTCAGGATTTTTGGACAACATTTCTCTATTTTGTTCCTCAATTTCCTTTGCAAGTTCTTCGTTGCAAATATCTTTTAATTCTTCTATAAATTCATCCAATTCATTCATAACTTACTCTAATTCTTTACAAGTTTCTTCATCGTATTTTTTATGTAACTCATTGAGCCACCACGTGGTCTTAAATTTAACTTTAGGCATACGCTGCCCTTTCATAAGCGTAGAACGCCTACATACAACACCCTCTTTTACCGTAGGATATTGACACCCATCTTTAGTCCAATCATTGTTTTTGATACTATTAATGAACTCGTCATTAAGTTTTCCCTTGTAAATTAGTTCGGGTATTTCAATAATGGCATTTTCACCAAAGATGTTATAATATTCTTTAGGCTCAATATATCCTTTCTTTTTAATATCAACATCAATAAGGGCAAGATGCATATCATCACCCTCTTGATGGAATCCCGCAAAACTATTTTCGCCGTACCATTCAAAGAAAAAGGTTATTTCCTGTACGCCATTAAACAACTTTCCTTTTCCGGAATGCTCTTTAACTAACCTTGTTAATTCATTTGGTATCTCACTGTTTTTGAAATACTTAACAGTATTTCCAAATTGTTCGTCAGTTTCATCTACAGTTCTTTTTCTGCTTCCAAAAGGGCCAAATTGTTTGTTTTTAACTGAGTATTTTACACAGAAATTTTGGCCATCCAATTTATTGAATGCCCAAATTTCTTCACCTTTCAACGTACCATCATCCTGTATTCTTGGTATGCTATTATAGTGTTTCATATTTTATTTTTTGAGTTTAGACAATGTGATTAGTTGTTTAATACTATCTCTGTTTTCATATACAGATGTTGGCACAACCTGTTTAAGACGATTATCGTCGTTCATAATAAACTCTCTAACTTGTGTTGCAGAAACTCCATCCTCAACGGCCCCTCTTGCTAAAAGGGATAGAGACACATTGTTCCTAAGAATAAATCCAGGGAACCAACTTGTTATAATCTCAAAACCATCACTGTAATATATGGTAAAATTACTCTGCTGTATTTCACTTACCACTTTTGAATAGAGATAAAATCCCCAATCGTGAGAGTTGTTACTTTCGTCATCGAGGTCATCAAGCCAATGTATGGAAACATTCTTAATGCCACGCTCTACAATAGCCGCCATAGCCATATCGTGCCTCATATTAATTGGGATTGGATTTCTTTCATTGAATTTATCCGCACTGCCAATGAATACGTGTACTTCTTCGTTTTCCTCAGATGCTTTCTTTAT
>JAGBBI010000099.1 GCA_017938565.1 Clostridia bacterium | reverse complement strand
TTCCCCAGTGATATTTTTGAAGTTGTGAACTTGTAATTATTTCAAGCCTTTCGGTGAACTGAAGTCCACAGCCATTTTCATCCAACTCTGACCTTGTAATCTGAATTGCATCACCCTCAAGTGCATAAGTTAATAGCACAACTTCTGACACCTTTGCTCCCGTTAACTGATCGGCTTCTTCACGAATTTGACGAACCTCGTCCGTCCTTGAGAATTTGTAATATTGCTCAATAACCCCATAGGCTTTTTTAAGTTCATCTATTTTTGCGTTACGTGTTGCAAGGTCTTGAATTCCTAAGACATCTTTACAGTAACTGTCAATCGACACCGTTTCATATTTTGTAACAATACCTTCTTCGTTTATTTCGGTAATGTACGCAACATCAACCCCAGCAAACTTAAAAGTCTTTCCTTGAAATTTATCACACGCCGTTAAGGTGAATGTAATTATAAATATGATTGCGATTGACATAGCAGAAAGAAATAATCTTTTCATAATGGATTTAAAACCTACTTCATAATATTTTCACATTTAATTATATTAGATAATTTTACCATAGTCAATGTTTTTTGCCACAATATAAGAAAATATTGGAATTTACACAACTTTTGCTTGCTATGTCTGACATAACTTGTCTGACATAGTACCAATATTTTGTCATTTTCTGCCGACTTTTGTAATAAGATTATATGTAAATATCTTTAAATTAGGAGGCTTATTCACACTATGTTCCTTGATATGCTTTTTAAGTTTTTTAGTAAAATATTTTTGTTCACTGGGAAACTTTCTAACCCCAACAACTTTGAAAAGAAATTAAAACCCGAAGAAGAGAAAAACTATTTCTCACGTATTCAAGACGCTAAATCTAAAAACACCTCTGACCCAGAAGCCGAAGAAAAATTAATAAGACACAATCTTCGACTTGTTGCACACATCGCAAATAAATATAAAAGCAACTTCTCGGACGCTGACGACCTTATAAGTATTGGAACGATTGGTTTGATTAAAGCCGTCCGCACCTTCAACCCTGAAAAAGCAAGCAGTTTTTCGACCTACGCATCAAGATGTATTGAAAATGAGATTTTAATGCTTTTCCGCTCCGAAAAAAAGTTGAGTGGCGATATTTCACTTGAAAGCACCATTGGCGTTGATAAAGACGGCAACGATATGTCGCTTTCAGATATCTTAGCCGACCCAAGTATCGACCTTGAAAGCCAAACATCAAGAAAAATTGCCTTAGAAAAAATTGAAAAACTTGCAACCACCATACTTGATAAACGTGAAAAATTCGTTATCTCACACCGCTACGGATTATTCAAAAAAGTACCTATGACCCAAAAAGAGATTGCCGACCGCTTGGGAATTTCAAGGTCGTATATTTCACGTATTGAAAAAATTGCATTGAAAAAAATTAAGGAAAACATATAAATTCGACTACCTATCTTCAACCAAACCGATACAACCATTAAATTTTGGCAGGTAGCCGAAATATTGTTCCCCTACAAAAATCGGTTCCATATTTTCATTTTACCGGCTGTGTTTGTGAGAGTAGCAGAAATGTTTGAGTTTTCAAGATAAAAGCCCCAAAACAGACTTCCCCTACAACCAACAAAAAACACAGACCACCTCACATTTCTCGGCTGTGTATGTACAGCAGTAAAAACGTTTAGATTTTTGAGATAAAAAATTCCAAACAGGTTCACCTTAGTATTTTTACAAGGTGGTTCTGCTTGGAAGATTTTTATCCAAAAAGATGAATATTTTTACGGACAACTTGTGGCGGTCGCTCGGTAGATGACCGCAACAACTCGTATTTTTACACCAGACGTTCTGTTTCTTTTTTTATTGCCGAAAAGATGAATGTTTTTACGGATTGTCTGTTCCGCCGGTTCGGCAGAGAGGCGGAACTAAACACTTCGGACAATGTCCCCTTCTAAGATTGCTTGAAGAGAGTTCTCGGCAAGCATTGAAGCATCACTATGAGTTGGTGCAAGCAATACATATAATTTTTGCTGTACCTTTTTAGCATCGGTTACAACTTCGCCGTTTAAGTCTTGCATCTCTTCAATTACAAATCTTTGGTTAAAGGCAATCGTTGGCGAAAGTATTTCAATAATATCACCAACTTTAAAGCGGTTTCGCATCTCAATTAAAAGTTCAACCCTGCCGTCC
>JAGBBI010000011.1 GCA_017938565.1 Clostridia bacterium | reverse complement strand
TGAAAGATTTGAGGGTACGGATAGGGCTGATAGATTGGAAGAAATAAGAGGTACGTTTGCTAAAACAATAAAAAGATGATAGACGAAAAACTTTTAAAAGAAAGAGAATCTTATTATAGTTTATATAATAGAGAACTAGTCGATAAAGCATTTGAGTATTTACAGGATTCAAGTAACAATGACGCCATTAAACTTGGGCTTATGGCTGGTATGGCAGTGATGACTAGTGAATCTAAAAAATGTGACAGCACTGAACGAGCAAAAATTATTGGAGAAAAACTATTTGATTTTTTTCAAAGTACATTTATTTTTGCTTTTCTTCACGGTGCCACTGAAGGTGTAAAAATGGATATAAAAAACATTTTCCCAAGTTTGGAAGACACAATGAGTGAGTATAGTAAAAATAAGGATTTCTGTGTCTTTTTTGATTTTGGGGACAATGATTTTGGGGCCCACGTTGAAAAGGGGGCTCAGATATATGCCAATAAATATAATTACATATTGAGAAATATTGACTTATATAAAGACGAAAAGAATTGGAATGCAGATAAAAGTCTTTATGTAAAGGACCTTACTGAAATGGAGCAAATTGCAACCATTCAGAAAGTTATTGCGTGTGGTGTGATGTCTTCTATAATTGAAAGCAGAGGGGAAAATATTCTTCATAGCAGAGCAGGAATAAAAGATTTTGCCGAAGACGCATATTACGATATGGATTATCTTAGTATAACAGACGAATCCAGATATCGCATAGGAACCTATGAAGAAGTTGAAAAATGGGTTGTGGAAAATAATCTAAACAACCAAGATAAGCCAAAAGAAAAACTCAATCTAAAGAATATATGGATTAATGGCGAAGCCCTTGTTATGGCCGTAATAAATGGTAAAATGGAGGTTTGGATTCGATGATGGAGTTTCAAGAATGTAATGTACCTATTACGATGGATAACCTCAGGTATTTTGAAGGTTTTGGCGAGTGGCTTTTGTTAAAAGTCATTTATGGAGAACAAAGGGTTGAATATGGAGTTCTACACCACGTTATAACAGCGTCTAGTGGTAAATTAGCCTTGTATGATGGCAATTTTCTTTATGATTATGCAGGGGCATTGACCGTAATTGGGTATTGTATAATAAAGGATTATGATAATTAATATTATGGAAAAACAAGAAAATGAAAAAACAATAACAATTAATTGGGATACTAAGCGTATGACAGAGGAGTGCCGCAAAAAATATTGGAGCGAGACACGTAGCCCTTTTACCAAGCCATACGAAGTACCATCACTACCAATTGTTGATAAAAAAGAATGGGAGGAGTTTTATGTACCAATTCTCATAGAGCGCGGTGCCATTCCAAAAAATAAACTTGTTGTTGGTAAGCGTTATTATGGCAGTTGCCGAAATGCATCTGTTGCTGTATGGCTGGGGGATGTATTTGAATATCAACGATATAAATTTGGTCATACATTTCCTGAAAAAATAAACCACTTTGAGGACGATAACGGTTATGATTTATTTGTGCCGATAAGGGAGTTAGAGGAAGGTGAGGAGATAAACGATGACTAAAGCGGGGTTAAGAGAACACACAAATTTTGCTAATGACGTTAAAACTTATGGTCCCATTGGGGAACGTAGGCTAATGGATATACTTAAAGAAAAGGGTCATAATTTTGAAGATGTGTCTGATATTGAAGAATTTAGAATATTTGATATAGACATACTTCAGTATAATGACGAAGAAACTGATAGCGAAAAAGTATTGGATGCCTATTATTTAGGAAAACCCACAAGTTCTGTCAATGCGGTGGCTTATGAGGTAAAAACAGATACATATGGTTTAATTAGCCGAAATATTGTATTTGAAGACCTTTCCAATAGTAATAGCGGATGTATGGCAAGAACTAAAGCCGATTATTTGTTTTATGTTTTTGTTGATAAAAACAATGAGATAGTTGAAGAATACCTTATTAATGTAAAAAAACTAAGGTGGTGGTTGATGGCTAATTTC
>JAGBBI010000098.1 GCA_017938565.1 Clostridia bacterium | reverse complement strand
TGCTATTGCATCGCTAACTAATGTCAAGGTCGATATCGATAACGACATTTTTTACTATGCAACGGCATTTAACAAGAATGATGAGGGTGCATTTATTATTGAAGATTACACCGATTTGGAAATGCTGTCTCAACTTGTCAAAGATAATGCAGTGGTGCCAGATACCGATAATTTCTTATATCGTGATGCAACGTTTGTAATTGTCAATGATATTACCGCTCCTGATATTACCGTTCCTGATAGAAAAACGTTTACTCCAATTGGAACGAACGATGCACCATTCAGCGGTGTTATCTATGGTGATAAGTGGGACAATGGAACAGAGGGCGATTACACAGGGTTTGGCGTAACGCTTTCTAATGTAAAGATTGACAGTTCGGCGTCGGTTGGGGGTAATATGTATGCTGGATTGTTTGGATATATTGACGGGGCGGTAATTCAAAACATTGGTTTGGACGAAACTTGTGAAATCAACACTCCAAATATTTCTTATGTTGGTGGAATTGTTGGTTCGGCGGTCTCTTTACACGGTTCAAACTTAATCGAAAACTGCTATAACTATGCTCCTGTTACCGCTTCATATAACGTTGGCGGAATTATTGGCTCGATTAATGGAAACACAACTATTAAAAATTGCTATAATACCGGCAAACTTCTTGCAACGGGTGTAACAAGTGGAAATGCTAATGCCGGTGGTATTGCAGGTTTGGTGAGTGGCTCAAACAACAAAATTGAAGGTGTTTATAACATCGGAGAAATTTATGCGTCAAGCACAAGCCTTACAAATGTAAACAGCAACAATCGTACAACGGGTGGTATTGTCGGAAATCCAAAGACCGTTTCGACAGGACTTACAATCTCTAATGCTTACTATCTTAACACTTGCTTAGTTAACGAGCAAGGTCAGATGGATGCAAATGGTGATTTGATTTCAATCGGTTCAACGGGTGGACTTGGAACAATGAAAGACATCGTTTGTATGTCAGACATCGATGCGTTGGAAGAGTTTATTGACACCGATGGCAATCATGTGGTTAAAATGACGGGGCTTGCTGGTATGACCTATACCGACAAATATACGGGTACACAAAAGTCGGCGTGGATACCTCAGCACGATACAAACGACAAATATTTCTTCCCACAACTAGCAATTTTTAATCCAACGAAATATGAGACTTTGGACGGAAACGCAATCAATGGTTTTGATTATGATTGGTTCCATCTTCCAAAGAACTATGCAGTAATCTATTTCCCAAATGGTGGTACTTGGAGAGATGATATCCTTGACGACACAATGAATATCGAGGGTACTCCGGGTGGTGGCGCTTTGGTTGGCGGACTTGCCGGAGGCACTCTTACCGACCACTATAACGCATCAAAAGACTATGAATTCTTCTATAACTCAAGCAATCACGAAGACTTGACTATGTCGAGCGGAAACCTAATTATGTCGGGCTATGTGTTTGCAGGTTGGAAAGAATGTGATGAGTTTGGAAACTTCTTGACGGGCGATACAACAAGAATTCAAGGTGCTGGGTTCTTTACAAATGATGCCGGCTATGTCTATGGTATTAAAAAGAACTCTTACGGAAACATATATTTGAAAGCAAACTGGGTTAAGGTTGGAGCTACAAAAGGTCCAAACAAAGATATAACCTATGGCGACAACACAAACGAAGAACTTTCGGTATCGGTATCCCTTGTAAATGAAACGGGTGCCGGAATTGTATCGGAAGCCGGAAGACACAAAATCATTTACAGATGGTATCAAACAGCAACACAAACCAACACTGGTGGAACTGAGGTTGCATGACATATTGTAGATCGTGCGGGTGTAAATAACACAACGGCAACCTATACCGGAACCGACACAATCGTTCCAAATGAAATTATTACCGCCGGAACGGGCTTAGACTATGCTCCAGTGGGTGAGTACTATTTCTATTGTGTAGTAACTATTGAAAGAATTTATGACGCCGATAAAGAGACTTCGGGCGACACTCTTATGGATGAAACGCAGATAGCGAACCCAGTCTATGGCTCATTTGATGCGACTATTGTTGGGGATATTCAAGGCTTTGACGTTCGAAACAATGGTTCGAATGAGGTTTTAACCACTCAAAGTTATGTCTTTAATGTTGGTACACGAAAACTTGAAGTTAAAAAACCATATTGGGTGGTAACCGAACCATACGCTACACCGGTTGCAATCACAAACTCTAAGGTGGAAAGCGAAAGAGATGACAGGAACTCGGAAATCTCGGTTACAAAACTGAAAGAGATTAACGGTCAATACAAAGCCGAAATCAGATGGGTGAATGATTATAACTCTCCAGCAGTCGGCGATGTTAACATTGAAAAATATGTTGTAACTTTATACGATAAAAATGGCAAATCTTTAGAAGTGGTTGAGGTCGCTCATCAAGACAAGTCAACAATGCCAATTTACAGTGTTGACTTTACCGAAGCGATTGAATTTAATGAAATGTGGACACCAAGAGATCCAGGTAATGAAGATGAGGGTGGAGAACCTGGTACTTACTATGTAAAGGTTGAACTTGTACCAAGCGAAACCAATAACGCTGAATATAAAAATGTTATCGGCGACACAAAAACATCGTATGAACTTTATACGGTTGAAATTGAATTAAATAACAACCTTGTTAAGATGTATAACGATGCTGATTTGACAATCGAAAATAAAATCAAGCACAGATTTGTAATCGATGGCGGACAAGGGGAATACCGAAGATATACTTCGGCGTCTAACACAACTACCGCGGTTTACACAATCAACGGTAATGGTTTTGAAATCTATTTCCGAACAGTTGACGGTTTCTTTATGCCGGCAAACGACGACCAAATCGCAACTATTAATGGCGTTGGGTATGATGCGTTAATTGTTACAAATAACGGAACCGCTTTGGACGGATATGTAAGTGGCGGAACTCCTGCTTACACCTATGCAAGAAGTGCGGTAACAGCGGGATATTATGTTGTTGGGGCTTCTTCCCCAGTTGAACTTGCTCCGGGGTCAGACCTTACAAAGGGCTTTATCAATATCACCGATGAAGTTAATGGCTCTTACATTACCGGACCAGTTACAATCTCGATTTTGCCAATCGCAGATAATTATACAATCACCGGACATACTCAAGTTAATCAAGGCGTACATACTTCAACGGGTGGAACTATTACTCTTGACGGGTTCTATCATAAAGACAATGATGGAAGAGTATCTGCTCTTGATGCAAAAGTTGGACTTTTATCAAGCGCAAGCACATCGGTTTGTGCATCGAACTGTGCTGAGATTTTGGCGACATTCAGCCGTCAAGACCGAAACGCAGGCGGCGTGGAAGACCGAGTTATTGGATTTACATCGCTTGCAAACCCAGGTTATGTCTTCAAAGGTTTCTTTGTTGGGCAAACGGGTACAAGCATAATAAATGAAGGTCAAAACGGCGTTGACTGGACATACTACACCTTGGGTGAAGACGGAAACGGAGACGGCGAAGTTGATTGGGTGGCTATTTCGGGAGATGTAACAATTACATCGCTTCAAGATTTACTAGATTACATTGAACAAACAACAGGAAAGTCTTGTAAGGGCGTTATGGGCGTTAAAATGACAATGACCGCCGAGGCTTACGAGACTATTGTTGGCACAAATGGAATTTATGCAAGGTTTGAACCAAACAGGGTTGATGTTAAGGTTTTGCTTGATGGCGCACCTTACCAAAGTGTCGCTGACTGGTGGGGATTACCTGAACTTGTTGTAAAACTTTACCAAAATGGTGCACCGGTTTACACCTTGCCTTATATACCAAACGATATCGACCCAGATTATTTTGAAACAAACAGTGCACAAGGCATTGTAAATGGCTCTTACGAAATTTGGACAAATGGACGTCAAGGAAGAACAAACGGAAATTGGGACGGTGATTTGTCTGATGAGTTTAGTTATACCGGCGTAAAAATCTTTATCTTTAATGATGGCTCAAGTGAATCCAGAACTGAGACAATATACTATAACTCAATGTTCCTTGTAAGTGGTTTAGTTGGTCTTCAATCAATCGAGCCACAGGCAACCGTGCTTGGGAAGTTCAGCAATCAAGAAAATTATATCTATGATGTAATGATTATTGAAGACGGTTATGACTATTTTGTTCAATCGGGTGAACTTGGTCAAGACCCAGAAGATTATCAGGTAAAAGACAATGTAACGGCATCAACTGGAACCGCTTACATAAAGGCAGAAAGTTCTTCACATACATTTAAAAATTGGGATATGTTTGGTGGAACAATATCTCAAATAAGAAACGCAATTCAAAACCCAGAAGAATGGGGATATACGCAAGAAGATATTGATATGGCTATTGCGTATCTAGCAGAAATAATTGGGTTAATGATTGGAAATACCGAAAGTGCTGAAACAACGGTTTCGCATTTTGGCGAAATCGGTGAGTCAATTAACGTTTACGCAAACTTTGTGTCAAGCGTAAGACTTCCATTTGGGTTCAGTGCAAATGGCGAGAACACAAGATTAGAAATTACCGCAAACCCAAACTCGGGTTATAATTACACCTATCAATGGTATATTGTTGCGGGTGAAAGACCAGAGGGTAATATCCCAAGTGGCGGAGAGGCAATCGTCAATGGAACAGAAAACGCCTATGCACTTCCTTGCGATTATTCGTTAGTTTGGCCGATAGACGATCTCAATAACCCTTGGTATTTTGCAGACGAAGGCTATATGTATCTTCCAGTTGGAACATATTACTTCTATGTTGTCGTTTACGCAGATCCAACGAACACCTACGGGAATACGGGCTATGAATACATCGGTGCGGTAACGGTTGAAATTACCCAAACACAACTTGCAACACCAGATGGACTTTATTGGTCAACCGATAACACATCAAACGCAATCGCAAACTGGAACCCAGTCAATACAATGATTGATTTGTCTGGTGGAAATGCCGTAGTTACAGGGCTTGGCTCAGTAGAAATTGAACATTATTTGGTTAAACTTTATAAAAACGGCAGTCTTCTAACAAGCGTTACAACAAAAAATACATCTTTTGACTTTGCTGAAATTATTGACGCAAATGGGAAAGGTAATTACACCTTTACCGTTCAAGCAATTGCGTCAGCATATCAGCAATATGTTGACGAAAGAAACTCTAACCTTGCAGGCGACGGGCTATGCGTTATTGACAGTGCAGTAAGTGCAAACAGTTCAAGATATGACAATAAGGTGCTAAACACAGACGAAGACTTCACCGCTGGTAAGTATGGTACACTTTATACCGTTCACTATACACTTTCAAATGTAACCGAAAACGGTGGAATTAAGTATATTTTGGAAGGGGAAGACTATTCAAGCACCTTTACATCAGGTTCGGGCTACGTTATGCCAGACAGCGTTGTTGTTAAGGTTGGCGGAACAACGGTGGCAAGTGCAAACTATACATATACTCGTCCAACTGACGGACAAACATCTAACCAATACGCAAGCCTTTTAATTCCAACGGCAACCGCAAATGGCTATATTGAAATTGAAATCATTGGCGACCCAAACCGTGTTCTTATTACAATAAACAAAGATAACTTGCCTTATACTGGGCTTGAAGTTACTTTGCGTGATGAAAACGGAGATATCGTTTCAAACGTTCACGGAACACAAAGCGTCTTAACCGACAACGGCGACGGGACCTACTCAATTTCGGCTATTCCAAATGGAACTTATTACATTTGGACGGACGGAAGACGTGGCGACGGAGAAAAACTTTCTTCACCTTATTCAACCTCTAATATAACAGTCAATATAAGCAACTGTGGCTCAGACGGTGCAACGGCAACTATTAATTATTATTCAATATATGTAAATGCAGAAGTTGCCTATGAGGGCTCTGCTCCGCCAACTGGAATAAGTACAGATACATTAAATTCTAACATTGTGTGTACATTTGCCGATCTTTTAACTTCAACTGTGGCAGCTGATCCAATAGTTCCAGAAGGTTTTATACCAAGTGGACTTAGGTATCATTCAATAGTAATTGAAAGCAGTGGCACGGCTGTTGTATCCTGTGAGGGGGGCATTGTTGCTCAATATTTCAGAACATGGGGAATTACAAACCCAGACCAAACCGATGCTGAAATCGCAAGCCAAACATCACAAAGAAGCGAAGTTGCTGGCTTTACAGGTGAAACAATAATATATGCAAGTATGAGTGAAGGAACAACAATATATACTTACGGGTTCACTGATTCAAAGGAAATCAATGTATTAAGCAAACTAGATATTGGAACAGTAAACAATTATCAATGGTATATGGTGATTGGCGGAACTTCACTACTTCCAACGGGTGGATATTTGATTAACAGAGCCACTGAAAGTTCGTACTTAGTGGCAAAGGATTACACAAAGACAGATGCATATTCTATTGAACCAGAGACCCCAGGAGCGCCTACGATTATACACATCAACTGGCTTCCTGTTGGAACATACTATTTCTATTGCAAAGTTACAACGACAAAAGGAATTGAATACACTGGTGCAACAAAAGTTATTGTTGAACCTGCGACATTAGATGCTCCAGACGGGCTTCATTGGGAGACCGATGGGGAATCTTACGCAAAGGCGGTTTGGAACCCAGTCGCTCAAATCGGTGCGGAACCAATTGTAGCATACCAAGTTAAATTGTACAATCAAAACGGACATGTGAAAGAAATCTTTGTAACCACAATAGATGATACGTCTTACAACCTTACTAGATTCATTGACTTAAATAAAGACGGTTGGATTAGTGAATCTGAAATGGGAAGTTATTATTTCACAGTTTCAGCCTTGACAGCCCTAAACGACAATGTTTTAGGAAGTGAAGAAAGTGATGATAGCGGTGAACTTCATACAATAAGTTATGGTGAAACTGCGACCGATTATTTGTCTAACCTAACGGCAAATAATGGGGCAAATAACGAACATCCAACAATTTTTGTGAAAGATGGCGACACTTACACCAACGACTTCACATCAAATGATGGCTATATTATGCCACAGGATGTTACATCGGTTAGAATTAGAGAATCGGAAACAAGCGAATATATTTATTCCCGTCCACAAGATGACTTTGGTTATACAACAATACGAACAGCAAGCTTAACCGTTACATCGCTAAATGGATATATGGAAGTTGATATTGACGCCGTTCCAAATAAGGTTGAGGTTACAATTAACCTTGATAATGCTCCATATACTGGACTTGATGTATATTTAAGTACATCAACAACAACAAATACACAAAGTTATACACTTACCTACAACTCAGAGAAAAATGTCTACGAAGTAAGTGCCGTTGTGGGCGGAGCAGTCGTTATGACAGCACCTATAAATACAAAATCCTCGACCTATTATATTTGGACGAATGGTCGTCAAGGTGATGGCACAAAACTTGACCTAACCTATTCGGGCGTAAGCGTTACTGTTGCCAACAACGGTACAACCCCTGATAGAAATACAGTAACCGCCACAATTAATTATTATTCAATATATGTACATACAAACATCGCAGGCATTGGCGTTCAAAAGAACGATGCTAATGCTTATGGATATTTCTATGGAACAAATAGTGGTGGCGGTGGCGATATAGACAACACATTGCCAGCCGCAGATGTACCTGCTGGAAGATATACACATCTTGTTATTGAAGAAGATGGGTATGTCGGATTTGAACAATATGTTAATAAAGTAGGCGTTATATTCAGAGCGTGGATGATTTCTAATGACACACTTGAAACCGATGGTGGATTCCATGGCACAGACGATAAATCTACTCCTAATGCAGTGGCAGGGTTGAATACGGTTAAGCAATCTACAACTGTTTACGCAACTTTTGGTGCTGAATATACTTTTGAATATGGATTTACCGATGATAAAGTAATTAACTCTGTTTTTGATTTTGGTAGCACAGACACGAGAACTGTTAATGCTGTTTCTTGGTTTTATGGAACGGATGTAATTCCAAGTGGCTCTGTTTCAAGCAATATGATTTGTTCTAATGAACCTCAACTTACACTTCCAAATAATTATTCTTTGGAACTTGGAGAGCATCCAAATTTAAATTGGCTTCCTGTTGGAATTTATTATATTTACTGCGACGCTGATTATAATGTTGACGGTTTTATAGATTATGCGGGTGCAGTACAAGTTACAATCACATATAGAGAATTGGATACCCCAACAAATCTTCATTGGACAACCGATAACAAAACCACCGCAGTTGCAAATTGGAATGCTTCGGCTCAAATTGGTGCGTATGGTGCCAAAGAATACCAAGTAAGGCTTTATAAAAACGGTGTTCTAGTTCCAGGTATTGGTGTTGATAGTGAAGGAAATATAGTTGATTATGTAATAACAGAAGGCACAAGTTATGACTTTGCAAGCATAATCGCTGGGGCAGACGGCAGAGTTGACGCTTCTGAAATGGGTAACTATACATTCACAGTTAAAGCCATTTCAAGTGACCCTGCGTCAAGTGATCCTTCGGTTTGGAACAGTGGTATCAGTGACCCAAGCAAAAACCTTTACACAGTTACATACTATTTAAGCAATATCGTTGAAAATGGAAACATTAATTACTTGCTTGAAGGAAGTACAGCGGGTTTCAGCGGAAGCGACTATAGTTCTACATTTACCGCAAATGCTGGCTACATCGCTCCAAATACTATTTCCGTTAAGACCAATGGTACTAGTCGAGAGTTCACCTATATAAGAGAAACTCCAAACACTATGAACGCAAGCCTTGCAATTGCTAAGGAGAAGATTTTAGGCTATGTCGAAATCTTTATGGACGGCGACTATGAAGCCATTGAAAACAAGGTTGAAGTTATTGTTCAGTTGGACGGCTTGGTATACGAAGAGGGCTTCAACTCCGACTTAAAGGTTTATTTAAGTACATCGAGTGCCACAAATACCGAAACTTATGAACTTACACTTTCTGGTGGGGTGTATGTTTCAACTGAACCAATTATTAATGACACATATTATATTTGGACGAATGGTCGACAAGCGATAAAGTTCTTAAATGGTGAGGGTCATAACGGGACTGTTGAGTTCACAACTTACAGTGGCATTTCACTTATTGTTTATAACAATGGCTCTAATGGGGCTCCAACATTAAATGAAGACGGCACAGTGGTAACTTCGTCAAATATCGCAACAAACTATAAACCAACGGTTAACTTCTATACAATCTATGTGAATGAGGGACTTGTATTCAGTTCAAATACAATCACTCAGTCGGTGATTAGTTCGTATGCTGGTTATACAAATGATGTTACATCGGCAACAGGGTTTGAAACTTTAATAATTGAAAGTGGTGCAACGGTTTATCTTAAAACCGAGTCTTCAAACGCAAACACAAAGTTTGACTTGTGGAGAATTGCAAACACTTCAACAACAACAGCCGTAATTAATAATGAAATGGTTAATGACAAGCCAACTGGAAACGCAACACTTACTGGCTTTAATTCGGAAACAACCGTTTACACAAGTTGGGGTGAAAATACAACCGTTTCGCTTGATTATGGTTTCACATCAGTTAACACAATCTATCTTTCAAGAGATGTTACAAACAGTAACAATATCAATGGCCCATATGGAACAAGTGGAACCCCAAGTTACCAATGGTTCTTAAAATATGGAACATATACAAACGGTTATGGTATGCCAATAAGTTCGGCTATCAGCACAAGTTACACTTTACCAAATGACTATACAAACGCCACTTCAATCTTGCTTGAAGGTCCAAATGATGAGGAAGAATTTACTTTATACTGGCTTCCTGTTGGCGAATATACATTCTATTGCAGAGTAACTTATGCCAGTGGTGAAGAATACATTGGTGCGGT
>JAGBBI010000097.1 GCA_017938565.1 Clostridia bacterium | reverse complement strand
TTTTTTAAGTATAGCACATTTTATGAGTTCGTAAGGGTTATACTTCACGAACTTGGGCACGCTTTTGAAGATTTGTGTTCGTTAAAGTCAGATAAATATCCGAAAGGAATAGAGTCATTAGATGTTGACGGCAATAATAAGTTAGATTTAAGCCTGTTTTTAATTGAGCACGATGCCGACAAATCGGAGTATCTTGCCGATATGTTTGCCTATTATATGCTTTATGTTTTTATAAAAGAGTCGAGGGATATGGGATTTGATTCGGAGCAGTTAAGGCAAGTCGAAAATTATTTAATTAAGGACGATATAAAAAGAAATCTAAATTTTATCAAAGGGAATGTTTTAAAGTTCGTTACAGCACCGCTTAGCCTGATAAATAAAAAATTAAAAAGAAGGCAGTATGCAACATTTTATTCGACTAATCCTCATGAGATATCCCGAAGGAATGAAATCAATGCAGATAGAGGGTTTAGGAATCGGCTATTTGCTGAAACGCGAGTCAGAGAACTTGAAGCAAAACCTGATATGACAAAGGAAGAAAGAATTGAGTATGCTGATTTGTTAATTTTGTATCTTGCAAAGGATACGCATATTGATAACGAGAGAATTGGGCTTATTATGGGTTGCGATACATATAAGCGTCCTATGAGTTATATGCCAATTGGTGAACTGGAAGAAGATGAACTTGTTGGGGCGGTTGTGTTTGGAAGTGATATATTTGAAGTTGATAAAGAAGAATTTATATCAAGGGTGAAAGCCGGGATTTCTGAACTTAGAGACAGTCATGCAATAAAAGAACAGCGACCTTTTCATATTGTTAAATTTAGAAGGAACGGGAAAGTCATTGTTGAAGAAAATGAATAAATATAAGATTGACCGCAAAAGAAAATCTTGCGGTCTTTTTATATAGGGGTGGTATTGACGAAAGGGGTAATTTATGTTATAATAACAACATTAAATGATTAAAAACGAGTCTTTATTAAAGAACTTTTTGGGGCGGTTCTTTTTTATTGTAAGGTGAAAACTTTATCGGGGGAAAATTCAAGGTGAAAAATAAAACTAGGTTAAATAACTTTTTGATGGATAAAAGTCAAGATTCTCTTGACAAGTCTTTGGTGTATAAACATTTTATTTACAAGACGTCGAAAATTGTAAGGCAGTTTCGTTTGATGAGCAGTTGGGAATTAAAATGGATATGATTTATGCAATCAGGTTTATTTATTGTACGGATATGGGAATTGATCCTAAATGCATTAAAATTTCGTTTGAAGATGATTTAGACGCCAGTACCGGCACCGAGGGTACGGTTGCGTATGCTGGGAAAACATTTGATTTGGAAGATGATTACAAAAGCTGTTTTGCAAGGGTTGTGTTTTCTGCTGATACACTGCCAAACCAAAGTAGGCTTGGGTTTGCTCATTCTACTGCTCACGAATTTAGGCACATCTATCAAAGATTTAAAAACGAAATGGGAGAATTTTCGTTTAATGGTAGCAACAAGCAAGTAAAATATGAAACAGAATTGCACAAAAAATGGGTAGGCTTGTGTTATGATGTAAGTCTGTGTGAAATTGACGCAAATTATAGTTCATTAAGCGACCTTTTACAATGGATTGATGACGTCGAAAAAGCTGGGCTTGAACCAGCAGGCGGACTTCAAACTGTAAGAACGCTATTAAAAAAAGCAAGAGCTGAGTATTTAAAAATTTATGCTTCAAATCTTGCAAAAATCAGTGGTTTTATCTTGCTTCACCCAATATCCTTGCTTACAAGCACGACTCTTGATAGGGTTATGTATGATTATAGGGCGGGAGCACCCGATTCTAGGTTTGTTTTTAAAAGGAATGTAACAAACTTTTTGAATGGAACAAGAACGGTCAAGTCTGCAACAAAAATTATTGAAGAAATTGAGCATAATGAAAAGGTAACATCGTTAGATTTTGTTAAATACTGCGACTCTCAAGTGGTATTGCTTGCAAAACGTGTGGGAATAAATCCTTTATTGCTCGGGTTGATTTTGACAGATGAAGGCGATGATGTCGTTAAATTTATTGACTGTAAAAACGCAAAAGAAAAGAGATTGCTTGGGTGTGTTAAAATAAATGTGAATACACTACGAGATTTAGATGGGGCTGAGTTTTCATTAAGGATAAAAGATTGTATTCAAAGTGTTGAACAAAGTGAAGAGTTTTTGAAAGCAGTAGGTCGGTTTAAAAATTCTAAAAGAAAGAGATGGCAAGATAGAAGCTTGAATGAAGAAATGGGGGAGGAATGAAAATAAGGGAAGTAAATCCCGCCTTTAAACAGTTTGAGGCGGTGGAGGAAGATTTCAGTAAAGAATCCGTAGAGTCTTCAAGAAGGTTCATTGTTTCACTAATAAGTGCAGATGAAGAGTGGTTGAAATTTATGAAAGAAAAATTTCCGAACTTAAAAGAACTTATAGTTTATTGTATAAAAAACCTTTTATGCTATGATTTAAAAATAAAGCCGGATTGCATAAAAGTTGAATATGAAAATGAAGATAACGAGTCTGCGGGTTCTAAGACTTTGATGAGCTTTGGACAGGCTGGAAGATTCTCAAGGAAACAAGGCATATTTGGCTATGTTAATATTTATCCTATTATGCAAAAGCAAGAAGATATTTATCTTTTTATCTTAAGTCTTTTGCACGAGTTTAAACATATCTATCAAGAAGTGGCAAGGCAAAGGGGAGAATGGGTTACTCCAAATGTAAATATGAATGTCAAAAATCAAAATCCAATAGATAGCACTTGGTTGTATTTAAGGTATTGTGCTAATGTATGCGAATTTGATGCGGATTTGTATTCGGCGAAGATGTTTAAAAAGTGGCTTAAGGAAGGTGAGGCAAAGAGATTTTTGTCTAAGAAGGAATACAAGAAAAGGATAGGTTATGTAAACAAAAAGCGTGCACAAGCAATTACCGTGTTTGCTCTTGGGAATTTTAATAAATATAGTACAGGTGTTATGTTGGCGCCATATTTATTGCCAAAGTACATTGATGATAAATTCTCTTATCGGGTGCCAAGGTCGGGGAGTTTTGATGTCGCTGATGAAAATAATATAATAAATGAACGCCTTGGGTATAGAACGGTTGAATATGCACAAAAATATTTAAGAAAATCAAGGCAAAACCGCACATTAAGTACCTATCAAAAACTTAGGATAATTGACTCTATGCTTGTTGTATTTGCAAATAAGCACAAGATCCCGCCTAAGTATTTCGGGCTTATAAGGGGTACGAGCGGGAAAGACGATGGCTTTAATTTTAATGACGCAAGAGATACCGGAGAGTCTGATAATTTTGGCTATATTAAATTAAAAGAACAAGTTTTGAATACATATGATGGCGTTGAATTCTTTGATAAAATGGTTGAATATTTTGCAGAACTTGAACAAGATGCATTGTTTAAATTGGCGCTTAAAGATTGGAATCAAAGAAGTGGGCAGAGTTCGATTGGCAACGAGAACTCTTCAAATTAAGGGCTTTTCGTTTGACAAAGTTTGCATATTGTAGTATGTTATTTATTGTAAATTAAAGGGAGAAAGATTTAATGCTTGAAGTATTAAAGCATGGGCTGATTGACAGTTTAAAGGCTCTGCCAGTATTATTCATTGTATATATCTTGCTTGAACTTCTTGAATATAAAGGAGTGATGGGTTTTGAGAAGTCTAAAATGCTTAAAGGCAAGGCTTCTCCTGTTTTTGGTGCGGTTTTTGGATGCGTGCCACAATGCGGGTTCTCGATTGTGTCTACCGACCTTTACTCTAAGAAAAAACTCTCTATTGGGGCGTTGATTGCCGTATTTATTGCAACTAGTGATGAGGCAGTGCCTATGATGATTGCTGATGTTGATGCAATTCCCGAACTCTTGCTTTTGATTGCAATTAAAGTTGTGCTTGGAATTGGTATTGGATATCTTGCGATGTGGTTGTATTCTAAAATTTTTACTCAATCTGGTAACGTGGAAATTAATGAAGAGAATTCGGAAGACGGAGTTGGTGATGTCGAAAGTGAGCATATGCACAATGAAAACGAGCATTCTCACAATCAAGAGGCATTGGAAGAAAGGCACACTCATAAAGAGGAGCATAAGATTGGTTGTTGCCATCATAATATTGAAGATGAAAAGTTTGAGTGGAAGCATCCAATTTTGCATAGTTTAAAGATTTTTGCTTTTATTCTAGCGGTTAATATCATATTTGGTGCGGTTGTGCATTTCGTAGGCGAAGATAGTTTGATAGCCTTTTTGAATATGTCTAGTCCTTTTCAACCATTATTGGCGGTTTTAGTGGGACTAATTCCGAATTGTGCTTCAAGTGTTGTAATAACTGAAC
>JAGBBI010000010.1 GCA_017938565.1 Clostridia bacterium | reverse complement strand
GGAGAAATCATAAAAATAGGGGAAAAGATATTCCTAACACAATTCTATCGTGCAGAAAAAAATGTGGCAGAAAAAATATTGGCCATTAATGATTTTAAACCATATAAAACAGAAAATCTGCCAAAAACAATTGAGGACATCGAAAATGAAAATGGTGTTAATTTCAATGAGTTACAAAGAAAAGCAATAAATTTGTCTTTAGAGTCTAATATTATGATATTAACGGGAGGGCCAGGTACGGGAAAGACAACCACCTTATCAGGTATCATTCAGATATTAAAGTCTCTTGGAATGTATATTGGGGCCGCAGCCCCAACGGGAAAGGCTGCAAAAAGAATGACAGAAGTAACGGGGTTGAACGCACAAACAATCCATAGACTTCTCGAATACAACCCATATTCAGGATACAATTATGATGAAGATAATCCACTACCATATGATGTAATCATTATCGATGAAATTTCTATGGTAAATATATTGTTAATGAATAGTCTGCTTAAGGCAATTACACCGGGCACAAAATTAATCTTAGTTGGCGACGCTGACCAATTACCTGCAATTGGTCCAGGTAACGTTCTTGCTGACTGCATTGAATCCAAAATAATCCCAACGGTCTGTCTTACCGAAATATTTAGACAGTCTGAGGATAGCGAAATTATACTTAATGCACACGCAATTAATAACGGAAAACCAATAAAAGTCTCTAATAAAAAACCCAATAATAACTTTTTCTTCATTACAAAAGGTAATATGGATTCTATTAGCGATGAAATAATGTCATTGGTTACAACAAGATTGCCTAATAAATATGGAGTACAGCCGACAGATATACAGGTATTAACGCCTATGAGAAAATATACCCCCGTGGGCTCCGATGAATTAAACCATAAACTTCAAACAGTAATAAACCCATCTGAGGAAGGAATCACATTCGGTAAGACAACATTCAAGGTGGGAGATAAAGTAATGCAGTTAAAAAATAACTATTTAAAAGAAGTTTTTAACGGAGATACAGGATATATTACCGATATTGATACCGAGGATAGAACAATCAAGGTAGAATATGATGACCAAACAGTAGAATATGATAGTTCCGAATTTGACGAATTAACGCTCGCTTATGCAACAACCATACATAAGTCACAGGGCTCTGAATATTCAATAGTCATTATACCCGTTACAGAAGCACACCATAGAATGTTGCAAAGAAACCTGATGTATACGGCCGTCACAAGAAGTAAAAATGTGTGCATTCTTATAGGAAACCCTGAAATGTTTAAATATGCGGTAAATAATACACAATATTCGGTGAGAAATACATATCTTAAAGATTTATTACTTAAATAAATTAAACGGGCGCCAGCCGTATTTTGTTTTATTCCAGTTTAATTTGTATATTTGCAATATAATATAAAAACACAATTATGGCAAACAAAAAGAATGATAACGAAGGTAGATTTGTTTACACATTTGATTGTCTTAAAACAAATACCGCGCAGGAACATATTTTAAACGAAATGTTTAATCAAGCAACGTCGCTGTACAATGATATTCAGCGACAGATGCTTAATACATATAGGTTTATTATATCTCATAATGCGTATAAAAACGCCGAGACACGCAAAGAAAAAAATGACTTTATCAAAAATTTTAAAATAGACATTAAAAGTCAAAGAAGGGGGATTATTAGTAAATCTTTTAATGGAGATAAAGGTTATATTGGTATTTTATCAAGTAGATATGGTTCAAAATATCCATATATTAACGCCACAATATCCGAATGTATAGGTGTAAATGCGTGGTCCGCTTGGGAGAAGAAGTTATGGGGAGACGGAAAACACATATCATTTAAATCAAACGAAAAACCGTTAAAAAGCATAACTACACGTTATCAAACATCAAATAAAAAATTGTCAGGAATGGATTTTGACGAAAACGTTAAAAACGTAATAATTACAGTCGGAAAACACAAACTTACCATTCCTATAATTTCAAGAGGTTCAGAATATGATGCATATGCTATTGATTTAATTAAGAAACATATGTTTGCTAACGGTACTATTGTTAGAAAAACCATAAGGGAAAAAGTAAAATATGAACTTCAAATTACTTTAAAGGGTACACCATATAATAAAATGAGAAAACTCGGTAAAGGCAATGTTGGCGTTGATATAGGAATGTCTATGGTGGCAACTTATGGTAATGAATTATCGCTTGATGTCCTTTCTGTTGACAAGAAAAAAGAATATGAAAAGGAACTCATTAAACTTGAAAGACAAATGGATAGAAGCCGTAGAGCAACAAATCCTGAAAACTATGATGAGAAGGGGAGAATTGTTAACAAGGACAAAAGAAAACCGTGGGTTTATTCTAAAAACTATTATAAATTAAAGAGTAAGCACTCCGAAATATGTCGTAGATATGTGCTTGAGCGTAAAAGATTGCAAAATTCACTATCCAATAGATTATTGGGAATGGGAGATGTTTTTTATGTCGAAAATTGTAATATAGCATCTATGGCCAAACGCGCAAAAGAGACCACAGTAAATCCTAAAACAGGAAGGTGTCGGTCAAAAAAACGTTTCGGCAAGGCAATTCAAAGTAATGCCCCTTCAGAATTTTTGGGAACCTTAAAAAGAAAGGTAACTACGCTTGGAGGTACCGTACACGATGTTAGCACTCAAATTGCTGCGACACAATTTGATTTTTCTAATGAAACTTTCAAAAAGCATTCATTGTCAGAAAGAAATGTCACGCTTTCAAATGGTAATAGGCACACAAGAGATGGTATTGCCGCATTTAACCTTAAACATAGTAAGGTGGGTGCCAATGAAAAACTTGCAGATAGTTATAATCTTGCTGAAATGATAAAGGACTATGACAAGTTTGTAATAAGTGAAAAGAAAGAAATAGACAAACATAAAAAAGGAATAAAAATTTCTAAAAATTCTATGGGAATATTTGGATGTTAAAAAATATGTTTGTATATTTGCAATACAGAAAAGGATTTGTTATCCTACATCATCGTTAAGATGTTTAATTAACTTTTAGTTCTTTGAATATTTGATGAAATAATGTGAACGGAACATAAATAATAAAGTGTTAGGTAACAGAGACACTGTAAAATTATGGAAAATTTCACTAACCTTTCTATTGTAAATGTCTTTATTATAGGACTTTACATAAAATGGGGTTGTTAATAACTTTCTTTCGAAAGGAT
>JAGBBI010000009.1 GCA_017938565.1 Clostridia bacterium | reverse complement strand
GTCTTTTTTTATTGCAAAATTAGGGGGGTAAGAAAATACGAAGATTGGCAAGAAAGAAAAAGACAACTCCAAGAAAATGGGCTACGGAGTCGTCTAAAAATTATGTACGCCGTTTAGTAGGCAAGGCTATTGATGATTTTTTTAATAATCCGTATAAACATTAATTGTTAAGCTAGCTATACGCAAGTAATGATTACCACAAAAGTTAGAGGAACTTTTAAATTATTATGTTTGAGGTGATTTAAAAATTTAGCTTGTGCAAATATTGCACAAGTTCAATCAGAAAATCAACCGACAAATTTATAAACAAAATAAAGGAGATAAGATTTATTATGAAAAAAATATTTTTAACAGTAGCAATTTTGGTAATAGGTACATTGGTAGGTTGTGTTAAAGATACAACTGCAAACACATATAACACAAAAAATGATATTAAAAGCACATCACAGGTTGCAGATAGTCTTGCAGAAAAACAACCCACGCCTGCAGATATTAACTATTCTTTAGAACGATATAATTTAATTCGCAGAGCCTATTGGGTAAATGGACAGAGAGAAAAAGCGAATACATTAATTTGTGAAATTGAAAAACCACTTGGACATATTGTATTATTTACAGATAATGGAGCTGTTGTAGGAAAATTTATTGTTGACGGTAAGGTAAGTAGTTTAAATAGTTATCTTACACCGGATAGCGAATTTTATGAACAAGAATATGGTTCAAATGGTCATAGCTACGGCGATGGGAATAATTGGTTAGCTGATGTTGATGGTTCTTATGGGGAAAATGATAACGGTATTTTCTTCTTTACGCCAGACGGAAAGTATGTAGAATGGACGGGTACATATCTTTATTCTGATATTCCGTTTGAAATTAGTGACCCTGTGATTAGAGTGGAGGGATAATATGGAGAGGTTGTTAAAAGGATTAAGCATTATTTTCTGTATTGCACTTGTTAGCTTAGGTATTTTTTCATTAACGCCATATGGTAGAGGAGTTCTTAATACATATGAATACAATATGCAGAAAGTTGATGATGCAACAAAATACAAAACAATCAAAGAAGTAGAAGATGCTTGTAGAGCAATGATTTCTTCTTACGAAGCTGATAAACTGACCTATAAACAGTATAAGGATTTAGTCAATAAAGAAAAGCAGAGTTGGGCAGAACAAGCTAAGATGAGAGCAAATAAAACAGCATCAACTTACAACAACTATATTATGAAGAATAGTTTTGTGTGGAAAGATAATGTTCCAAACGATATTTATATGAAGTTGGAGATTATTGAATAACGATATGTTAGTTGTTGTATTGAATAACTTTACATTTTGTGCTAAAATTAGACTATGGGTAATCGGTGTAGGGTGTGTTGACCTCTTTCTTATGCCAAAATAAGAAGGAGGTGGTGTAATGAGTACATATGAAGTTGCTATGATATTTATTGGATATACAACTTTAGTAATATTGCTTATAAATCACATAAAAAAAATAACAACTCCCTGTATTTGGCGATACGGAGTTGTTATTTAAACAATTCGTAGGCTAACCACATCTTGTGGCGATTACCTTTGTATTTAAATTATAGCACAAATTCAAAGACTTTGTAAAGAGGGGACATCTGAAAAAATTCGGGTGTCTTTTTTTATTGGTGGGTGTTATTAAATATATAGTGAATAAGTATAACAGAGGTGAGTTATACAGTAGCTACTAATAACAATGGGTCGGGTATTATCAAAAGCAAACACATCTATATGGTGTGTTTTTTTATATTGTTTTCTATATGGAAACAAACAAATTCTATGAGGATTTAGGAGGATTAAAAAAATGAAAAAATCTTTATTTATTCCACTTAATTTGCGTTTTTTTAATGAAGATAGTGGACCACAAGAAACAATGGGTCAAGATGCCCAACAAGAGCAACAACCAACTAATCAAGAAAATCAGCAAACACCATTAACAACAGAAGCAATTAACAAACTTATTCAATCAAAAGTTGATAAGATTACTGCTGAACTTGGAAAGAAAAATGCTGGTTTACAAAAAGAACTTGAGAAGTTGAAAAGAGAAAAGTTATCAGACGAGGAAGTTAAACAGCTTGAAATTGCAGACAAAGAAAAAGCTATAGCAGATAAAGAAAAAGAATTGCTTGATAAAGAAAATCGTTTGTTTGCAATTAAAGCTATGAAGGAAATCGGTCTTGATGATGGTAGTGACACTTCTTTGCAGATTGTCGATTTTGTTATGGCAGATAGTGAAGAAACTATTACTGAACGCGTGAAAATATTTAAAAGTCTTGTTGATAAATTGGTCACTGAAAAGGTTGCCAAAACTTTTAAAGCTAATGGGAGAGTGCCAAACGGTGGCAGTCAAAATCCGGCCGACAAAAACAATGTGAGTATTGCAGAAAGGCTTGGTAAAGAAAGAGCCGAACAGCAAAAAAAATCAAACGATGTATTAAATCACTATTTAGGAGGTAGAAAATAATGAAGTTTAAAACAACTAATATTACGCAAAGAACAGAAGTTCTTGCAAATGACCATTATGTAGCAATCCCTTATGATTGTTCAACTTTAACATCACTTGCAACAGATAATATTATTCCGGCAGGAACTATTATTCCGTCAAATGATGCAAATGCTTTAGGGGTGCTGCTAAACCCTGTTGATTTAAACAACAATTCAAATGGTACTATTGTTATTCACGGATTTATTAGAAAAGATAAATTACCAGTAGTACCTGATACAACAGCGATTTCAGCATTAAAAAATATTATGTTTTTAAATTAATGAATGGAGGTATGATATATGAAATTATCAGATGTATTTACAGCAGAGGCAGTCGCCCTCAATTATACAAATTCAGCAAGTAATGTAATTCCTTATTTGGGAACAGGATTTTTTCCGGCAAAGAAAAAAGCTGGTCTTGATTTGAAATGGGTTAAGGGTCATAACGGTTTGCCGGTATCTCTTGCACCGTCTAATTTTGATGTTAAATCTACTTTTAGAGATAGAGTTGGTATTTCATTGAATGAAACTCAAATGGCATTTTTTAGAGAGTCTATGCTTGTTAAAGAAGCTGATGAGCAAGAGATTATGAGGGTTCAAGATGCCAATGACCCATATGCTCGACAGGTGCTCGATACTATTTTTAACGATACGAAAACACTTGTTGACGGTGCTAATGTTGTTCCGGAAAGAATGATTATGCAGTTGCTTGCTCCTTTGGGTGGGGATATGGGTATTAATATTTCAGCTAATGGTACTAATTACACATATAACTATGACCCTGACGGAAGTTGGAAAGCTGAACATTATTTGAAAATTGAAACTGAAGCTGATAAATGGAACGCAACAACAACTTGTGACCCACTTAAAAATCTTGAAGATGCTATGGACGCACAAGAAGCTGTTGCTGGAAATCGTCCTGAAATTCTTTTGATGTCAAAAGCAACTTTCAATATGATTAAAAACAGCCAAAAAGTAAGAAGTGGTATTCTTGCTCAAAATGTAACGGCAAATGTTAATTATACTTCTGCAAGAGTTCAACAATTTGTTGAGGAAGAATTGGGAGTTAAAATTATTATTTATAATAAACAATTCAAAAATGAAAGTGGAGTTGCTCAAAAATTCTATCCTGATAATATTGTTATGATGTTGCCTAATGGTGCTTTAGGTTCAACTTGGTATGGAACTACGCCAGAAGAAAGAACTCTTGCTAATAATAGTGATGCAAATGTATCAATCGTTAATACTAGTGTGGCTGTTTCTGTAACAGTAACAAGCGACCCTGTTAATACAAAAACAACGGTTTCTGAAATTGTGTTACCGTCTTTTGAATGTGCTAATGATTGTTATGCGATTGAGGTGATTTAATTATGGCAGTTAAAACTTTTCCTTATGCTGTTGTGTGGAACGGAGAAATTGTTCCACGCAATACACCTATTGAAGTTATTGAAGAAGTAAAAAAAGACACTACTTCTGAAAAAGAAAAACAATCTAAAAAGAAAGGGGTGAAATAATGGGGATTTTGTATGATAAGGTTTTAAAAATGCGTGAAAATGGTAGAAGTTTACAACCAAAAGATACAATACAAAAAACAAACATTGAAATGCAAAAAGAAATCGTCAAAGATAAAGCACCTATAAAAAAAGTTATTGAAAGCAAGCCAAAAGAAACGGTGGTGTCTAAAAATGACAATAGAACAGGTGGAAAGTCTTGATTTAGGCATTATGCCTATTGATACAAAAACAAAAATTGTTATTGAGAGTGGTTTGGAATGGGTCAAAGAAAATACTACACTTGAATTTGATATTAATACTGGGGAGGGTTTAGAACTCTTATCGCCCAGCGTTAAATTATTTCTCATAAAGTTTTTTGATATTCAAATGTTGTCTGTTGGGGTGTCGAGTGAAAGTATTGAGGGATTATCGCAAAGCTACGATACAACCGATAAAAATACTTTGATTTGGCAAGTCGCAGAGGGTTTGTTGTATCCATATTTAAAAAGTCGAGTTCGTTTTGTTTCGGCTCAAAAAAGATGGAAGTAGGTGATTGTATGGGTGCAAAATATAGAACTAAAATTAATAAGTTACCAACTATTGAAAAAACATTAAAATCAATAGGTTCTAAAACTGTTAAAGTGGGTGCATTGAAAGGCGATAATGCTTGGCTTGCTGGTATCCACGAGTACGGTTGTAATATTAAAGCAAAAGAATCACAATATTTAACCGTACCTATATGTAGTGAAGCAGTAGGTAAAAAAGCAAAAGAATTTGATGATTTGTTTTGTATAAAAACTAAAAAAGGGAATTTATTACTTGTAAAAAAAGACGGTAATTCAGTAATACCTTATTACTGGTTGACAAAGTCCGTAAAAATTCCTGAACGTTCATTTTTGCGAACTGGTCACGATGAGAATATAGACCGCATTTTAAAACAAACCGAAAGAGCAATAGGACAAGTGTTAGCAGGAAAAATGTCTATTGATAGATTACTTGATATTTATGGACAGCAAATGGCTACTGCTATTAAAAACAAAATGAGTTCGATGTCAAATCCACCTAATAGTAGTATCACATTAGAACAAAAAGGT
>JAGBBI010000096.1 GCA_017938565.1 Clostridia bacterium | reverse complement strand
AGTTTTTATATTTTGCCTTTTGACTGGTAATAACTCCTTCTGTCATCAACTGTTTTACAGCATCTATGATTTTTGTAATACCAGCACTATATCTTCTTAATTGCGACTTGTATTTTCCGACAAGAGAGAAGAACACCTCCGCCGTCTGAACGTCCGTAAAAGTAGAAAAATTAAAATATTCTTCTCTTTTATAATCCGTATTAAGTGCTTCATTTTCTTTTAATGCCGTTTGCAATGCTGTACTAATCGTTTCCCACCCACTTACCAATAACGCTTTGTCGCTCTGATTAACGGTATCGTCTAATCCTTCCTTTAATGCGCTGTCAACGTTATTAAGGGCTTCTATGGTTAATTTATATGTGACGAAAATATAGGGTTTTTCATCAAATATAATTTTCTTGCGAGTAGCGGTATAATGTTTTATCTCATCTATGGATAAATCAAAATATCGCTGCGTACACATTAACACAATCGGTTTACTGTACAAAATCTTCGCCTCAGTTGCAATAGTGCTACTGTTCAAAATAGAAATCCGGTGTATATTACGCTGGATATATTCCGTTAATTGCTCATCTTGCGCAGCGGTATAACTGTTAAGGCGTTCAACCTCATCAGTAACCACAATTAGTCCGTAATTTTTATTGAGTGCATCAGATATTAGGTATTTGATATATTCCGATTTACCAACACCACAAGGGAGCGGGAACACCTTCAGCATTCCAGCACGGGAAACACCGCTAATATGCTTATCAAGAAATTTTCTTAAATTTGTGTTCAAGTATTTTCCTCCGTTTGCTTATATGATTTTTTGTTGTCATAGTATCGTTGCATATTCTCTGACTGCGTATTCCAATTTAGATTATCAATGCCGCTGTTGGTTTTGTCTCCATCCTTACGACCAACAATATCCTTCCCGTCAGGGTTATCTTTATAACCAGCAATTACACGCCCTACACTAACATCCCTAAATTTCCCATCCGCACACTTCAATTTTAGATGCCCATACCTCTTGGGTGATGCCCCATCTTTCATTTCACGAAGTTTATTCTTTTCACTGACATTGTAGATTTTTCCTGCCTTGGGATGTACATAATACGGTTTTCCCATATTCTCCAGTTTCAAAAAACCAAGTTTTATAAATATTTCTCTTACTTTTGGTGATAAATCAATATTACGCTTCATAATTTGTACCTCTTTTTTAATAGGAATATCTGTAATCATAAGACATACTTTCGACTTCTTTTGCTTGTCTCTGGCATTCTTCCGCAAACTGTGGATATACTGATGCAATTTTATAAAGAATTTGAATTTTGAGTGCTTTATAACCGTCAAATTTTCCGATTTTACCTTTAACTTGATAGAGTGCTTCACTATATTTTACAAGGTTGTGGCGGATATAATTAACAACCCAACGTTTTAATGTTTCCTCTCCGGGCATATGAAATTCAAAGCATTCCAGTTCGTTTATAGTTTCTTCCCACGCATCTGAAAATTCCTTTCCTTCGGCAAAATGACGGCTATAGTATTCTTCTTGTTTCTCCAACTGCCTATATAACCTTTCTTCTTTTTCCTTTAGTACAGTGCTGATTATTTCATCTACCGGCATTATTTTGACTTCAATAGTCTTTCCAACTTCGCTCATTCTTTCTTTTAATCTTTCTGTTTTTGTTTCTGTTGCTTTTTGGGCTGACATTTTCCGTTTACTGGCTTTTTCAAGTGCTTGCTTGTATTCTTCGCCTTCCATTACTTCCAAAACGTCCTGCTCCCTGTATAACTTCATAGGGGCAGCCTTGCGGTAATGGGGATTTGCTACAAGTTTCGGCTCTGGTAATAATGCTGTAACCATCGCTTTCGTCCATCCCATAGAAATTACAGTTGATAAAGTAATCATTTTTGATTCATTCATTGTCTTTTTTCTCCTTTAATTTGTAATAAGTAAAACAAAAAGGCTGCGCTTTGCGAACACAAGGTACAACTTTCAAGCCTGAATCTATTTCAAATCAGACTTTATAGTTGCTTTAGCCAATTATGGCTAACCCTATGTTCAATCAGCACAGCCTAAACATTTGTCAATGTAGGAAATCGCCCCGCTTATTGCGGTAAGATTGACATACAATATTCATTTTCAAATATCGTACCACGCTGATTATGTTTCTGTCAATATGTTTTCGGCAAGTTCTACATAGCATACAAAAAATGTAATACTTGCAGTTTGACAAAATTGAACATAATCACGGTGGTTTATAGATTCTGTTGTTCTTTCTCACGGTTATCCTCCTAATTTATAACCTATATAGAGTAAGAACAACGACATAGTTATTCCTATCGTCTATATAGTCTACAATAATGCATCCTATAATCAGCCTTTAGCACCTTGCCTTCCGGTAGGTTGCTGGATGGTCAACGGGGCTGTCCCTCGCATCTCTCTTGATAGGATTTGAATTATTAAATTGTGTAACTTAATTCACTTATAAACACCGGCTAACCGCAGCGACAATAACGCCAGCGATACCGCACCGATTATAATTAAAAGTCTTTCAAACATCCCGCCTTCGATGGCAAAGGCTAACACCAGACCACCAACGGAGGAAATTATAGATATACATATTAAAAGTAATTGTGAAAAGATTGACTCTGCCGGTGAATGCGTTCCGCTTGGTTGTTGGTTTTCGTCTGTGTTCGGTAAGTCAGCGGGTATATAGCAACTACTTTTCGGCTTGCTTTGTTGCTTTGCTGCGTTTCGGTTCATTTCCTCAATATGCGCATCACGAAACGCCGTTTCCCAAGCATTCAGTTTTCCATCCTTATTTCCGTCAAACATCTTATCTGTGAATGTGGGAAAAGGATGTTTCCAACTGCTGTTTTTCATTGCACCCCTCCTTCGCTTTTCGGCTATATTTCCTCGCCGGTATCATT
>JAGBBI010000095.1 GCA_017938565.1 Clostridia bacterium | reverse complement strand
CCATCACATTGTAAAACTATATCTTTTATTTTCAATTCTTGCCTGATATAATCAAAAGTTTGCTTCACAATCATCGTTCCATATCCGTGTCTTCTGAATTCTGGCAACACACTAATGTTGTGAATATGTGCAGTCTCTTTATCATAATACACACTAGACGCACCAATTGACTTTCCATCTTCATCGTAAAAGCTGAAATGTTCTATTTTTTTAAAACCAAATATTTTATCAAAATCATTTGTAAACTCTTCTGAATACTGGGGACTGAAGCATATTGAAACCACATTAAAAAAGTCATTAGCCTTTGACAAATCATCAATATGTACCATATTAAGTTTATGCGTTTTTAACGCCGACTTTTTCACTCTTTTAAGACGCATCCATGCCTCATTATCGAAACGTTCAAATTTATTCTTATATAAAAGTTCCAACATTTTTGTACTGAAATATCTCTCATCTAGGTAAATTGCCGGTTGTCGTCCTTTTGAAAGGAAAAAAGATACGGCGTCTTGGATAAATGTTTTATAATTAAGTAGGGTTTCATCTTCATTTTTCCCCTCAATATCATACGGAAAAGCATGATTCCAAATACTGCTTGTAACTTTATCATTAAAAGTAAAAATTGCACCGCCTGTATCGAATAGCTGATTAAAAAATATATCGTTTTCTAAATGATAATATTTCATTATAAACTTGTTAGGTTTTCGCATTTGCTTTATCCTCTTGCAAACTTAATCGATAATAATTATAACACATTTTAATCAATTTGTCTTGTTAATTTATTGTTTTTAGAAAATTCAAATCAAATATCTACAACGCAAACAATACCGACGCTAAAAATAATATCATAGAAACAAGACTTTTTTTCTAAGCAACACCTTATAAAAACAAATATAATTGGCAAAAAGCACAAAATTTTGCCTATAATTAAAACAAATAAAACAAAAAGTATAATACTTTATCCTTTAAGTATTATACTTTTATTTTTATGTGCTACTATTATTCACTTTCTTCGCAACCCTCTAATTCTGAGACCCTTCCATCTATTACATTCAACAATGCTTTTAACTTGGCAAGTGTATGACTATGCCTTACACCTATACCTCCTGAAGTCCTTCGTTCCTCGATATCAGTCTCCAACAACTTTTTTATTTCAACAAATTCTTCATTTGTCATAATATCAAAATACGGAGTCAATTCTGTTTTTATTAGTTCAACTAATGCATTTATTAAGCTTTCATTTTCAACAGCACTTACTGCGCCCGACTTATTCCTAATGATACCTTCTAATTGTTCAGAAAGAAAGGTATCTTTTGCACAAAAAGTCTCTAAAATTAAAAACCTTTCATACAAATCAGACTGAGAAAATGTCGCCAAGTATGTTTTTCTTTGTAAGGTCGTTCTGCGATTTTTGTTCCTAACACTGAATTCCTTTCTTCCATTATTCAAATCGTCAAAATAATACATCATAGCATTATCGTTCATACGTCTTTTTATATTTGATACTGCCGTCCTATGTTCCACTGTTCTACTATTTATCATTTGCCTACCCTACTTTTTATTGTTCTTGAGAAGTTGAACCCACACTTTCACCTTGCGATGCGTTTTGTCTTATCAATTCAAACATAACGGCATCTCTTATTAACGAACGTGTTAAATCTTCAACATCTTTATAGCTAACATAATTTTGCAATGTTTCATCAATAACAACAACTTCACCATTTTTACTATAAGTACTTTTTCGTTCCATCTCTGAAAAAATATGCATTGACGAATACTGCTTGCTTATATTTGAAAGTCTGCCATTCTTGTTTTTTACGTTTACCAATAATTCATCCAGATATGTTGCAACTTGTTGTCTAACCATTTTTAATATTTTTTCTTTTAAATCTTCAATAGATTGATGGTAATAAGCATTCCCAATCTTTATAAAGAAAACTCCATCTTTTGTTCTTTTGGGACAATTAATTGACAATGGAACTTTGCCCAACGATGACTGAATCAATGCTGTTACACCCTCATTAAATGGCCTGTTGCCACGAACAAAATAATAATCAATTAAAACCAATTGAGCATCTTCTGTAAGTTCTGTCATCGCCAACTTGCAAGCATCGGTATAAATCCAAACTTTCTCCTCTTGATCCGGTGCTCTAAAATTTTCATATTTAAATCTTTCACTGCACTGAATCGCATAGCTTTTTACAACCTTGTCAATCTTGCGTGCATTTTTTTGCACATCAGTCAGTCTCTTCCCCGACACTACATCATCCCCCAAGCTAATCAAAATTTTACTTATTTTATCACACATTTAGCACCTTGTCAAGAAGCGAGATAATGACATTTATGCCAAAAAAAACTCCCCTAAATTAGGGGAGTTTTCTATTAATCATTATGCGAACGAGCTTCTTTTGTATTTGTTGACAAATTGTTAGGAATTATTGTAATAAACCTATTAGGAGCCTTGTTTTGGCTTTCAGTTTTTACATCTCCCCTACCTTCAAGTGCCAAGTGAATTATGCGTCTTTCATAGGCGTTCATAGGCTCTAACTTTGAAATTCGCCTTTCTCGAACGGCTTTATCTGCCATCCTATGCGCCAAAACTCTCAAAGTTCCTTCACGCTTTTCTCTGTAACCCGAACAATCAACAAACACTCTTCTTGACTCTTGTTTCGTCTTGCCCTTATTTATCATTTGACCAAGTAAATATTGAACAGAATCAAGTGTTTCGCCACGTTTCCCTATAATTGTTCCAATATCTGTTCCGGCAAAATCTATCTTCACCCCTTCTTCATCTTCTACGACGCTTGCAACAACATTTAATTTCATTTTTTCAACAAATTCATTCACAAGTAATTCTGTCTCAGAGGCTTCGGCATTGGGGTCATTCACAATTAGCCTTACCTTCGCCTTATCAAAAAGCCCCCCTTCACTTAATACAGCAACTTTAACATTCTCTCTTGCAACTCCCAACTTAAAAAGCCCAATTTCAATTGCTTGCTCTACATTTTTTGCACTAACTTCTATCGAGTTCATATATTTTCTCCTTCTCAACTATTACATCTTTCCACTTATGTTTTTATAGTTCACCATTTGTGGCTTTTTATTTTGTATCTTCTTTGCTTGATGTAATGCTTCTTTTTCAAGCCAAGCCAAATACTTTTCTTCTTCCTTTCTAGTTAAAATATTAACAAAGAAACTTGTTGCAAAGTTTGTTATTATCCCTATAAGTGAACTTGCAATCAAATAAATACCAAACGATGCCGAGTTCGTAAGCGCAAATATAACCATCATTGCAGGAAGCAACAACCTCATAAAGCGCATGGTTTTTTCCATTTGAATATCTTGAGGTGATTTCTGTTGCAACTTCTTTTCTTTCTTTGTTTTATTTTGAAGTTCAGACAAATATTGAGATAAAAATGTCAATACACCTGCCAAAATTGCGACAAGAAAATAACCATTCCAGCCATCATTTGACACAATTACTTTGTTCATTACCCTTTCGTAATCTTCTTCACTGATATAAATTTCACTTTCTGAATTAAAATATTCTTTATATTTTTTGTCATTTGCATTATTTACAGCTTTGTTCAATTCTTGATAATTTGGAACAATAGAAACATTTGAATCTTTCTTCCAAATGTTTTTTATCCACAACCACTTAGAATTTCCCGAAATATCTTCATACTTTAACAATACTGCATCTTCAGCCTTGGCAACATCGCCCGTCTGGTTATATGTTTGGTTGTATGTCTCTTCCAGTGTTCTGTATTGATCTAACATCTTATATGCAGAAATATCTCTTAAAGTATTAAAAAATGATATAAATACTACTAATGTAACTATAAAATTCAATAAAGTAAACAAACACGTGCCTACCATATTGTAGCCTTCTTTTTTGTATAACGCCGACACCGCTTGATTTGCCTGGTCTCTATTGTTTTTGTATTTTTCGTTTAACTTTGCAACTTGACCACTTAGTCTCTTTTGTATAAAGTTATTTTTTCGGCTTTGGTACCTATTGTAAAATTCAAGCGGTAGCAAAATTAACTTTACAAAAATTGTAAAAAGCAATATTGTCCAACCATAGTTGCCAATCCAACTTTCAAACCAATTATATAAAGTTGACCATAATCCTGTAGGGGCTTTAATTGCTTCCCTCAGTATAAAATTCACTACATTAGCCATTTATAATCTCCTTTTAAATTTTGAGGCACTGGGTCTAACGGTATCGACTTTTTATTTAGACAACGAAACAATCTGCAAACTGACATAAAACCACCTTTAAAAACTCCAAATCGTTCGATTGCTATCATCGCATAATTCGAACAAGTTGGTTTCATTTTACATTTTGACGGTTTCGTGCCCGACCATTTTTGATAAATTTTTATAAATTTAATACAAATTTTTCTCATTAAAAATTTATTTAATAAAAAACCTAGTGCGATTAACTTTTATTTAACGCATTAGATTTTTTCAATAACTCCAATATTGTTTTGTTAATTTCTTGATAAGTCGCACTTTCAACACCTTGTCTTGCCACTATAATTAAATCAAGTGCTGGCGAGATAAGGGAAAGATGTTCTCTTAATGACTCCCTTATCAATCGCTTTACATGATTTCTTACAACACTTTTGCCAATTTTTTTTGTTACCACTAAACCAATTTTGGCATTGCGATATTTTTTAGGAGCTACGACAATCATTAAGCCTTTTGACTTAAAAACTTCTCCCCTTTTAAATACATAACTAAATTGTGTG
>JAGBBI010000094.1 GCA_017938565.1 Clostridia bacterium | reverse complement strand
GGTTCGATTCCCGTCGGGGTCACCATAAAAACTGATAAGCAAATGCTTATCAGTTTTTTTTGTGCTAAAAATAAACCCTCCTGCCAAAGGAAAGGCAAGAGGGCTATTGTGTTATTATTTAATTATTATAGCTTTGTTCCACATTCGCCACAGAATTTGTCTTTATCAGACACCTTGGCGCCACACTGTGCACAGAACTTGTCGTTTTTCATTGGAAGCTTTTCTCCACAATTAAAACAGAACTTGTCAGATTTTTTATTCATTTCTCCGCACTTTGGACAAGCTTTTGTTCCTTCTTCGCTTGCATTTGCAGGCTCGTTTTTGCTCTTTTGAGAAGGTGTTGAAAGGCTTTCTTTAAGAATTGAGCCAATTGCAACACCGGCACCAAGTTGCGTACCAAGTCCAGAGACTCCTGGGTTTTTGGCAGCATCACGCAAAGCTTCGGCTGATTGATATTTAACGTATGTATCCATACTGTCATCGAGAATTCCAAGTGAACTTCTTGTGTCAATTGCTTTTTCAACGGCTTCTGGGAAACTGATGTTTTCAATTATGCAATTTGTAACCAAAAGTCCAAGAGTCGCAAAGTGGTCAGCAACGCTTTTAACAACTTGTTTATTAAATTCAAGTAGGTTAGATGCAAGGTCAAGAGCACTTATTTTTGACTCGGCAATTGTGTCAGAGATGCAAGAAATAAGCATACTTCTTAGATGTCCGGTAATATCCTCGGTTGTGAACGATGAGTTCGTACCAAATAATTCACGTAAGAATGTTGCAGGGTCTGAAACCTTGAATGAGTAAGTTCCATACGCACGTATTCTTATTGTCCCGAAATCTTTATCTCTAAGAGTGATTGGGTTTGTCGTGCCCCATTTTTGGTTTGTAAATTGTTTTGTGTTAACAAAATAAACATCGGCGAAAAATGGTGATTTAAATCCATATGGAAGTCCTAAAAGATTTGAGATAATTGGTAGATTGCTTGAACGTAAGGTATACATACCTGGCTCAAATACATCGGCAACTTCGCCCTTGTTTAAAAATACAGCAGATTGTGATTCTCTGACGGTTAATTTTGAACCAAAGAAAATTTTTCTTCCGTCCATTGGGTATTTATACACCATGGTATCAGAGGTGTCGTCTTCCCAATCTATTACTTTAAGAGTTAAATTTTTTGAAAACCATCCCATAGTTTATTCTCCTTTTATCTTAATATCACATCGGTACTTACGGGAGTGATTTCTTCGCCTTCTCCAAGTACGATGTCTTGACCATGTTTATATTCTTTTACATATATACCAATTCTTACATTAAAAGCATCTTCGTTTTCTCTCGCTGAAAGGATGGTATATTTGCCAGGCTTTAAGTCCCCAGCACGTTTAGTTGTGTAGGTTTGATTTTGTCTTAGAATTAAGTCTTCTTTGTTATAGGTTACGTTCATATCGCCAAGCTTGTCAACAATTGTGGCGTCATCGGTGTAACGAATACCTTTTTTAATTTCGACATCTTCAACTTCTCTTGAGACCTCTTCGAGGCGTTTCTTCTTGTTTTTAACGTATCTTACAACACTTGTTGTAAATGTACCTACAAAGACTACGCCAAGGACACTGATTAATGCAATCACTCCCGGAGTGATCGCACCAATAATGGATAAATTCAACATTGCTTTCTTCTCCTAATTTTAATATACTAATATATATCATAACATCTAAAAACCCCTTTGTAAACTTTTTTTCAATATAATTTGAAAACTATGTGAAACTAATTTGATTTTATTTTAGACTTATGATATATTTATTTTGAAAAGGTAGAGGAAGTTATGGATTATAAAAAAATAAGGCAAGAAACAGTATCATTTTGTATATTACTTGTTGTGTCAATTGCTATATTGGTTGCTTCAACACTTTACATTAGGATGGGAATAATTGAAGATATTATTTATTATTCAATTGGCGGTGCAGTTTTTGCGTTCATCAGTTTTTATGCAATTTTGAATTTTATTGGAAGGCTTAAAAAAGTTGGACTTGCAAGAAAAGTGGGTGATGTAATTCTTTATGATGGATTGCGTTCTATTAAGGCTGTCTCAGAAAAAATGGGGAAGTCGCCTGAAAAAGTAGAAAAGTCATTGTTGTTTTTAATTAATAACAATTACATTAACAACTTTAAAGTTGATGGCGATGTGATAATTAATTTAACAGAAGAACGAAATCGAAAACAACGTGTAGAAGATAGATTGCACGATCTAAAGGATAATGTAACAGAGATCGCAAGAGATTATGCAAGTTCTATAATAAGAAAGAAAAGAAAAAGAAGTGGGCGATGTTCGGGTTGTGGTGCAGTAGTTGTTTTTACTGGGACCGAGGCTATTTGTCCGTATTGCGGAAATATGATAAAATTTGAGTAATTTTAAGGTATTAAAACCGATTAAACCTTTCAAACTAATAAAAAAGTTTGAGAGGTTTTTGTTTTGAAAAAGAAAATGAAGTTTAGATATTCAAAAAAAGATGTTGAAGAGATTATAAATGATTATGAGTTGCTTCTAGATATTCAAAGAAGAGATATTTAATAATTTAAAAACGATAATGAGAAACTGAAAAGTTCTCTTTTTGATTTGTCTTCGGTAATCGACTACTTAGAAAAAACAAAAAATTAACTTATCGATAATTTCTTTGACACAAGATAATAATATATGTTAATATTTACTATGTATATGTCAGTTGTAAATATTCTTTTTGTATGTTCGGGAAATACTTGTAGGTCGCCAATGGCAACTGCAATTTTTAAGCGAGCAATAAAAGACGGTGGTTATGACGGTAAAATAAAATGTGGCAGTGCAGGCATTTCAGCGAGTGTCGGAGAAGATATGGCGGAGAATGCAAAACTTGCTTTGAAACAACTTGGGATTACATTCAAAACGCATAAATCTGAGCAATTCAGTTTGAAGCAATTAAAAAAAAATAAGTATGTGTTTACAATGACTCAGGATATCAAGAATGCAATTTGTTCAACATGTTTGGGTGCGTTGAATGTTTATTCGTTGAAAGAGTTTATTGGCGGAGAAGATGTCCCAGACCCATATGGAGGGAGTTTTGAAGAATATTTTGATGTGGCAAAGTATTTAAAATATGTGATGGGTCGTCTTTTAGACCGCATTGTATTGGAGTGTAGATTGAAATGAAAATTGCAATAGGTTCAGACCATGGTGGTTTTGAGTATAAAAATTATTTAATTAGTAAATTTTTCGATATAGAATTTGTGGACGTTGGGAGTTATGAGTTAAATACAGATGATGATTATACCGATTTTTCGTTTAAAATAGCCGAAAAAGTTGCTTCGGGCGAAGCAGATAAGGGGATAATGATTTGCAGAACTGGAGTGGGAGCAATCATTGCGATGAATAAAGTAAAGGGAGTCCTTGCAGGGCTTTGCGAAGGAGTTCCTGATGTTGTCCTTGCAAGAAAAAAGAATAACATAAATTGTTTGGCTTTTGGTGCAGACAACATCTCAAAATCGAAAGCTAAAGCAATAATAGAGGCGTTCATATCTACGCAATTTGAGGGAGGACGCCACGAAAGGAGAGTTGAAAAAATTTTAGCCTATGAAAAAGAAATCGAGAATAAATAAAGAAGTTGAATCAGTTTCTGTAATTAGTTTTAAAAGTGTATTCAAAACGGCATTTATTACAATTCTTGCCATACTTGGAGCGGTCGGTTTTGTAATTGTTGGAATGACGTCAGTTTGCCCAAGTGTTATTGCAAATGTTTTTGAAAGTTGCGGCCTAGATGATGCTCATTATTTAGTTTATAAGCGTGTTTATGCAAGAGAAAAAAGTAATGAGAATTTGTATAACGTCATTCAGTTGTCAATTAACAGAAAAAACTACATCGACATGGAAGAATATATTAAGACTATGATAGATGGAGATAATTTTGCCAAATTTGCTAAAACAATTGACAAAGAAACAAAAGAAACATTGGGTGATGCCTACAGCGTCTATGCAGATAGTTATGAAAGTTATCTTCGTGGGGAATTAACTCTTGCACTTTATAAAAATGGTAAAGTATTTGAAGCTAAAATGCGTGCACTAGACTCATTATTTGTTGACACACAAGAGATGTATGTGTATGCAAATTGCATTGCTGATGATGAAAGTTTAACAGATTTGCAAAAGCAAACCGAATTTACAACCCTTCAAAACCGGTTTAATATTGATGAAAAACTTATTAGTAAATTAGATGAGTTAAATGATGAAAATCTTGCGACGAACAACTATGCTAAAATTTCGGTTTTAGAGCAAAAGATTAAAATATCAGAAATTCGTATAGTTATGTTAACTTATATTTCAGATGAAGATAGCGTTAATAAAATAAAGCATGAAATAAAATTGTGGAATGATGAAATAATTTTACTTTCACAGCAATAATATTTATTGTAAATAGTTTAGGAGTAATATGTCAGAATTTATAAAAGAATTAATTGTATCACTTTTCGGTAATTATTCGTGGATTGGAATAATAATTTTGGCGATGATTCCAGTAACTGAACTTCGTGTTGCGCTTCCTTTTGCGATGAGTAGTGCATGGGGTTTAAATAAACTTAGTTGGTGGCAAGCGTATATATGTGCGGTTGTAGGTTCTACAATACCAGCACTTATAATTGTTCCGTTGTTATTACCGGTATTTACATGGCTTAAAAAGACAAAATTATTTGGTAGGATAGTTAATGCTTTTGACAAAAGGTTTAACAATAAATCTAAAAATATCGACAGCAAGGCAAAAAGTGAAAAAGATTTAAGAAAAGTTGAAAATATTAAATTTTGGGGAGTTGTAACATTTGTTGCAATACCACTACCGTTAACAGGAGCATGGACGGGCTCTGCGGTGGCGGCGTATATAAAGATGCATTGGCTTAAAGGAGTGCTAGCTGTATTTATCGGAAACTTGATTTCGGGATTGATAATGCTTGCAATATGTATGTTATTTCCAAATGCAACAGACTATATTATGTATGCATTTCTTGCAATAGTGGTTGTGGTTTTGTTGATTGGTCTTATAACACATTTTATTAAAAATCAAAAAAAGGATTGCCAAGAGCAAGAACAGTTGATAGTATCTCAAAATGAAAATCAACCTCAAAGTAATCAAGATTTATCAACTCCACTTTTTGATAAAAGGGAAGATAAAAATTAAAAAATGATTGACAGTTGAATACCGGTTCAACTATAATAAAGACAGTTGAATATACGTTCAACTGTCTTTTGTTGTGAGGTTATTGGAATGGAAATTAAGTGCAATTGCAAGCATAAGCATCCGAGTGTGTCTGGATTTTTAAATGTAGAAGAATTGGAAAGACTTGAAAAGTTTTATACGGCGTTTTCAACACGTTCTAGATTGATTATTATTGACGCATTAGATAAGTCTGAAATGTGTGTATGTGAGATTGCACGGCATGCAAATATGACAAAGTCTGCCGTTTCTCACCAGTTAAAGGTTTTGAAAGAACTTGGACTTGTAAAATCAAGAAAGAAGGGGAAAGAGGTTTTCTATAGCCTATCGGATGAACACGTTAAATCGTTATTTCAAATTTCAATTGAACATATAAAAGAAGTGTAGGGGGGATTATGCAAAAAGAATACGAAATCAAAAACATTCATTGCGCCGATTGTGCAAGAGTCTTGGGTGAAGCCATTTCTAAAATGGATGGTGTTAATTCTGCCAGTATTAATTTTGTTCGGCAAAAACTAACAATAGATTTTGCTGAAGAAGTTGATATTGATGAGGTTTATCAATCGGTATTAAAAGTTATAAAAGACTTTAGTACAAAAGTAGAAGTTGAAGAAATTATAAATAAGACAAGCATAAAAAATACCAAGAGCTATAGTTTTCTTATAAAAAATTTAAACTGTATAAATTGTGCAAATACGTTAGTGGATGGTTTAAAGAAATTAGACGGAATTTATGACGTAGATTTTAATTTTGCAACTGAGAAAATGATAATTGAAATTGATGAAAGTATAATTGATATTGAAAACGTTAAATCAAGAATTAAGCAACTTGACTCAAGTGCAAAGGTTGTAGATAAAGAAAGAAAAGAAAGCAAGTTTGACTTGTCTAAGGTGCTTATTATTATCGGGCTAATGCTGGGGGTTGCGACATTTTTTGTTCCGAATGGCGGAGTCCTGTATTGGAGTTTGCTTATTGTTGGTGTTATATTTATTGGGCATCAAACTTATTTGACGGCGGTGAGGCTTTTAAAGCATGGGGTGGTAAACGAGAACTTGCTTGTAACAATATCGGTGTTTGGTGCAATTGCTGTCAATGAAGCACGAGAAGGGCTTATGGTGGTTGGACTTTATACAATCGGAAAAATGCTTGAAGCTCTGGCGGTAAATAAATCAAGAAAAAGCATACAATCACTTGTTGAAATTCAGCCGGAATATGCCAATTTGATTATTGACGGAGTACAACATAAAGTCTTGCCTGAAAGCGTTCAAATTGGCTCTAAGATTATTGTAAAACAAGGCGAGCGTGTTCCTTTGGATGGAAAGGTTATAAATGGAAATGCGTCGCTTGACCAAAAACATTTGACGGGTGAATCGCTTCCAGTGATTATATGTGCAGGACAGGCCGTTTCGTCAGGAAGCATTGTTATTGATGGGGTCTTAGAAGTTGAAACAACCAAAGAGTATCACGAAAGTACGGTTTCAAGAATTCTATCATTAATAGAAGATGCAAGTGAGAAAAAAAGTAAAACCGAAACGTTTATTTCAAAGTTTTCAAAGTTTTATACGTTTGGAGTAATTGCTTTGGCATTAATCACGGGACTTATTGTAAGTTTGGTAACAGGGGACGTTTCTCAAGGTGTTTATCGAGGTTTAATATTTTTAGTTGTTTCTTGTCCGTGTGCATTTGCTATAAGTGTTCCACTTTCTTATTTTTCTGGAATAGGTAATGCATCAAGAAAGGGAATTTTAATAAAGGGTAGTAATTATTTGGATGCAAGTGCAAAAATTAAAACAATTGCATTTGATAAAACCGGAACGCTAACAAAGGGACAGTTTGAGGTTGTTGAGGTTGAGAGTTTGAACGAAAACTATTCGATGATAGACATATTAAAGTTTGCATGTTGGGCGGAGCAATATTCAACTCACCCAATTGCAAAAGCGATTATGAAATACGGCGAGGATGTTAAGCTTCGAGAAGTTGAAGATTTCAAAGAAGTTGCGGGCGAGGGTGTATGTTATAAGTTAAGTGGACTTGAAATCTTTGTAGGAATGGATAAGGAAAGGCTTAAAAGTAAGTATACTTCGGTATTTATAAAAGTTGATAATGAAACAATAGGCAAGATTAATTTGACTGACAGTATAAAAGATAGTTCATATTTAACGATAAAGAAACTCAAAGCAATGGGTGTAAAAACGGTTATGCTTTCGGGCGATAATAATAATGTTGCAAAAGAGATAGGAGAGGAGCTTGGATTAGATGAGTTCTTTGGAGAGTTGAAACCCGACGATAAATATGCGTGGGTTGAAAGCCATAAGGTAGAAAATGGTACGTTTGCGTATGTCGGCGATGGTATTAATGATGCTCCATCTCTCACGGTCGCAGATGTTGGTATAAGTATGGGAATTGGTGGAAGTGCAAGTTCGATTGAAGCAAGTGATGTTGTATTATCTGATGACAATCCAGAGAAAATTGTAGACTTGATAGAGATTTCTAAGCACACTAAAAAAATTGTAATTGAAAATATTGCATTCGCTGGAATTGTTAAACTTACATTTTTGACGCTTGGAGCATTAGGAGTTACCGGAATGATATTTGCAGTTTTTGCCGATGTTGGTGTTACTTTGATTGCTGTATTGAATAGTATGCGAGCATTGTTATTTAAAACTAAGAAAAAGCATTAAACATAAATTATAGGTTAGTCATATTTTGTAATAGTAAATTTCAAATTTATGGCTAACTTTTGTTTTTATAGGTTTTTGTTTTGCAAAAGTAGGTTAGTTATGTTAAAATATTAGAGCGAAAATTTAAATTTAGGAGAAAAGATTTGGAACAATTAGACATTGCAATAGAATTGGGTGATATTATAAGGACTTGTTATAATGTAGAGAAAGTGAATAGGTGGGCAAACGAAGATATAAAGCATTTGGATGATATTTCAGAAAAAATTGTTGACGACCAAATTGAAAAAGCCGTTGACCAAATTATTAATGGCAAATATAAGTTTGTATTTTTGGCGGGACCATCATCGTCGGGGAAAACTACAACGACGAAAATAATTTCAAGGAAACTTAAAGCAAGGGGTGTAAACTCGTTGGTGGTATCACTTGATGACTTTTTTATTGATTTAGAAAAAGCACCAAGACTTCCAGATGGAACGGTTGATAAGGAAAGTATAACAAAAATTGATATTGACTGCTTTAATAAGTTTTTTGTTGATATTATGAAAAACAATAAGGCTGATTTGCCAGAATTTGACTTTGCTACTGATAAAAGAAAGGAAGAATACCGAAAAGTTGAAATTGGTGATGAAGATGTAATTCTTTTGGAAGGAACACACGCACTTAACCCAAGCCTTGTAAAAAGCAATAAATTTGACAATAAGGTACTTAAAATATTTATCTGCGTAAACAGTGAGTTTAGACTTGGCTCAAGCATCGTAATTACGCCAAGAAAGTTAAGGCTTACAAGAAGACTGATAAGAGATTTGCAAACCAGAGGTCAAAGCGTAGATGATACGCTAACTCAATGGGGAAATGTTTGTAAGGGCGAAGATATTTATATTACACCATACAAGGATTTGGCTGATTTATTTATTGATACAGCCCATATTTATGAGCCATTGGTGTATGATAAAATATTGCCAAAGTTATTGAAAAACATTACAAAATCTAACGAATACGCCGATGAACTTCTTGGCATTTGCGGAGTTTGCGGGTCTTTAAGTAAAATTCATGTGCCAAAATCTTCACTTCTTTGGGAGTTCTTGGTTAAATAACGATTTTAAACATATTTTGTGCAAATAAAAAGAGAACATTAAATTTTCAATGTTCTCTTTTATGTAATTATTATTTTGATTGTTCTTGATTGCTTTTAATCAGTTTTTGCATTTCTTGTGGAAGTTGTTTTATCTCATCGAGGGAAAGACTGGAAAAGTCAATTTTTGAAAGTTCTCTGTAGTAGAAACTGCCAAAATCAAAGCACCTGTTTCCGAAAGATTTAAGGGATGGAAGATTTAGTGTGGAAAGCCTTTTGAATTTACAAAAGCAAGCATCTCCGCAAGAGGAAAGATTAGGTAAGTTTAGGGATGTGGTAACGTATGAAGACCAATAATTTATATCAGGAATGTTTCGGATGTCATAGTTAAAACAGTAATCTCCACAAGTAGCAAGCTTTGAAAGGTCTATGGATGTGAGTTTATTGAAAGCGTAAAAGCAAGCATTTCCGCAGGAGGAAAGATTTGGAAGATCCAGAGAAGATACTTCGATGTAAGCAAAAAAACAATCACTACCGCAAGAGGAAAGCTTTGGAAGGCTTAGAGATGGGAGTTTGGTATAATTGTTGAAACAGGAGTAACCGCAAGTGGTAAGGTTTGGAAGTTTTATGGAGGTAAGATTAGGGTGTTTAGAGAAACAATTATTACCAGAAGAAATAAGTGATGTCATAACAATTTCCCTAATGGTAGCATTGCCATTCAAAAAGTTATCTCCGCAAGTAGTAAGAGAATTGTTTATGTAACTTATGATGCGGTTATATTTGTTAATAGTTACAACAGCCTTAGCGTTACCTTTCATTGTAATTGTAATACGTTTTTCGCCATCGGTGTCTTTAATCTTTTCAATTTCAATTTTTTCTATGTCTTTATGAGCATCTGCGAAGGAATCTTGAATCTTCATATTTGGAGCTTGAATGAGTGTTTTTTCTTGTTTATCAATTATAAAATAATCAACAATATCATATCTTCGGCTGTCATAATATTCAACTTCGCCATTTCTTATTATTATGTTATTTGGACAATAATAAACATTATCAATTTCATTATTATATCGGTATCTTCTTCCGTCATTTGCAAGAACATAATTTGGTATTTCAAACCGACCTGCATTTTCGACTTGGTGAATGCCATAGTGTTCTTCAAAACTTTTGGTAAGTCCGGGGTAGATGTTTTCAAGGTCATTTGAAAAGGTGTTATCAGGGTTTAGAACAGTGTGATTATATCGGTTTTTAATTGATAGAAGTGATGTTTCACCTTTTGTAAATTGCAGGCTTATTACGCTTGTGCCATATTCATCTTGTCGCATTGGGTTCTTAAAGTCTTCACGCCTGATTTCATCAACATTCTTTTTCACCGCCCAAAAGATGGTGTTTGTATTAATCCTATCGGGGTCATGAAAGGTGCAAAGTCTTTCGGCTGGTTGATAATAGTGCATAAAAGATTTGACATCTTCATCTGTTTCGCATTTGGTTAAAACATAACCAGCTTTATCAAAAAGTTCTTCAGGGGTTGGAATTTGTTGTGTTTCGCTTTCACTATCCAATAGGTGGGCGT
>JAGBBI010000093.1 GCA_017938565.1 Clostridia bacterium | reverse complement strand
TGTTCTTGGTTTTCATTACCAAATAATTTATAGTCATCTACATCGTGAAGTAAAGCACCAAGAGCAACTAATTCTTTATTGCAATCTTGCTTTTCAGCAAAAGACATAGCCAAATCCAGGACTCGGTCAATGTGGTCTATTCCGTGTCCGCTGTCATCGTTCTTCATTAATTCTTCAACAAGCCGTTTCGCTTTTTCAACCATAAAAGCTTTCCTCTTTTCCTTTGGTTATCTGAAACACTAACAAATAATTTTAGTATATTTTACCATACTTTCCCTATAATTGCATCTTTTTTGTCTTATTAAAATTATTTTTTAATAAAAAAGAAATAGTTTCTCACTACTTCTTTTTTTACAATAACTTATTCCGCCATAATCATATCTCTTTTTAGTTTTAGCAAAACTTTTTTTTCAATTCTTGATATATACGATTGCGATATATTTAATTTGTCAGCAACTTCTTTTTGTGTTAATTCGGTCTCAAGTTCGGTAAGTCCATATCTAAGTTTCATAATATAGCGTTCCCTTGGATTAAGGTTTTCAACAAGACCAGATAAAATTTCATTTTCAATTTTATATTCTATTTGTTTATATACAAAATCATTATCTGTACCAACAATGTCAGCTAAAACCAATTCGTTTCCATCTTTGTCTACGCTTAATGGCTCATCTAACGACACATCGGTTTTAAGTTTCGCAGATTTTCTTAAATACATCAATATTTCGTTTTCGATACATCTTGAAGCATAAGTTGCAAACTTAATATTCTTTTCAATATCAAACGACCCCACCGCTTTAATAAGTCCAATAGTTCCAATAGAAGTCAAATCATCAATATTTACACCAGTATTTTCAAATTTCTGAGCAAGATATACAACTAATCTTAAGTTCTTTTCAATCAAAGTTTGCCTTGCACTTTCATCACCTTTTTTATAAGCTATTAATGCCTCGCGTTCTTCATCTGCAGATAACTTTTCAGGAAGTGCGTTTGCTCCATTTGTCATATAAAAAACATCTTGTTCTTCCTTCTGAAATAACTTTAAAAGAAATTTAAACATATCAAAATACTCCTATTCAATTAATAATTCCAAGTCCAATAAGACCGTCGTAAAAAACAAACTCTCTTTCTACTATATAAATTGCAACCTCTTTTTTTGTCCACCTCCCCTTAATACTTATTTCAAAATGTTTAGGCAATACTATTTTTGCTTTTGAGTCATTTCCACTTATCCCACAAACAAATGCGTCATCTAACTCCAACAAGTTTAATTTTTTAAGTTTATTCTTATTGACAATTACCACGGGTAAATTCTTAGCTTCATATTTTAAAAAGTTTCCACTATCTAAAAATAAATCTAAACTTACAGCAAAATTGTCAAAAACCACTCTTGCGTGATAGATATAGGACGAAAGCTTAACTTTTCTTATACAGAACCTTAAGGTTATGGATATTACAAGTAATAAAACGATCGAGATTAATATAATAAATATATTCAATAAATCTTTATTATTAATACCCATTAATGCATAACATTCGGCTTTTATCCCTTCAATAAATAAAATATATGATAGATAAATAAAAAATATTAAAAGGTTTTTAGATGAAATAATATAGTTCGTATAAAAAAATGAATTATACAAACACGCAAATACTCCAACAACTACCACATAAAAGATGTTTGCAGATAAAAAATGCGAAAATAAAAAACAAAAATAAAGAATCAACGAACCAATAATCAGGTTATACCACTTAACGTTTATGTTTACCGTAATACAAACTGCCAAACTTAATGAAAAAACTAATGTAAGTGATAATGCAAGAAATAATGAGCTCATAAAAAGAATATACACCCATAATGAAAATTATGAGTGTATATTTTATTTGAAATTTATCGAATTTTCTACTTTTTAAGTCTTCTTAAAAATGGAGGGATTGAGTCGTCATCTACTGATATTCTTGAAGATTGAATTCCCATAAAATCTTTATTTTGTACCGGCTCGTTTCTTCGAGGTTCAAACCTGTCATTAGGTCTTTGCACTTGTGAATTTTGCGAGTTTTTACTTCCAAAATTCGAACTGTCGCTTCCGAATAAATTTAGAGACGATGGCTGTGGTTTTGGTTGAGCAATTTCTTCATTAACTCTTTCTTGAGGCTGAACCGACTTACCCGCTAAAATGTCAGCATACTTAGACCTATCAAACGGTTTAAAGTTCTCATTAATCGCTTCCTTTTTTTCTTCTTCAACATCTTTCTTGATAAGATTGTCAAAGTCGCTATTTTTAAATCCAGTCGCAATAATTGTTACAATTAACCTATCATTATATCTTTCGTCAATAGTGGCACCAAAAATAGTGTTTGCAGAATCATCAACAGCCTGTTTTACAAGGCTTACTGCTGTATTAACTTCATCAAGAGTCATATCGTGTCCACCAGTAACATTGATTATTACCGCAGTTGCTCCCTCAATTGAGGTCTCAAGCAATGGGCTTGCAACCGCCATACGCACGGCTTCAATATTTCTGTTTTCACCAGTTCCCTCACCAATACCCATATGCGCAAGACCTCTGTTTTTCATAACAGTTCTGACATCAGCAAAGTCAAGGTTAATTGTTGAAGATGTTGCAATAATATCACTTATTCCTTGAATACCTTGACGAAGAACATCATCAGCATATTCAAAGGCTTCAACAATAGGAGTCCCTTTTGGCACAACCTTTAACAATTTGTCGTTTGGTATAACAACCAAAGTATCTACACACTTTGCAAGGTTTGCAATGCCAATTTCTGCATTTTCCATCCTGTGGCGACCTTCAAAACCAAAAGGCTTTGTAACAACCGCAATTGTCAAAATCCCCATTTCTTTTGCAATACTTGCAATAACTGGGGCTGCACCTGTTCCGGTTCCACCACCCATGCCGGCAGTAATAAACACAAGGTCAGCACCCTTTAGCTTTTCGGCAATTTCAGTCTTACTTTCTTCGGCTGCTCGTCTTCCAACTTCTGGATCCGCTCCAGCGCCAAGACCACGAGTAAGTTTGGTTCCTATTTGAATTGTCTCTTTTGCTTTACTCATCATTAAAGCCTGTTTGTCTGTATTTACAGCAAAAAATTGTGCACTTTTTATATTCGCAGCAATCATTCTGTTTACAGCGTTGTTTCCACCGCCACCCACACCAAACACTTTAATTTGGCAAAGTGGCATACTATTGTACTCCATATTTAACTCCTTAATTTATAAAACTAATTACCCATAAAAGTACTTGCTAAGCCATTTTCAAGGTCTAGTGCGATATCTAAAACTCCTAGGGACGTAGAAAAATGAGGTCTATTTAATTGAGGAATTGGCGGA
>JAGBBI010000092.1 GCA_017938565.1 Clostridia bacterium | reverse complement strand
GTATTAGAGTCAATATAATAACGCATTGAATTTGATTGGTAATAGCATATAAGCGAATATGCAACATTCACAACTGGAACTGCAGGGATAAGCAAAACCAATCCTGCGCCAAGAGTGAAAACCGTCAAAAGCATAACGCCCGCAAACTCAACCAAATAAAGCATAAATGTTGAAAGCGAAAGCCTTGAAAAATTCTTAAATACAAGTTTACAGTTTCGCCCTAAGCACTTAAACACATTTCCGCCAACAATCAAACACTCTGGCAAAAACCACATTGTAAGGGTATGACGAATTGAGCCAACTGCCAAAATTGCAAGAATTAACGCCGGCAACAATAGGGTTGCCATAATCCAACTTTTTGCAAGCGTTCCATATAATAAGAACGCCAATATTTGTAGTGCCAGTGCAGGAAGTCTTGTAAGAGTATCCACAAGAGCATAAGGCAAACTGTACTTAAGCGAAGACAAAAATCTGTGTATCCAACCATAATTCACACTTGAACATAGTTTTGCATTTACCAAGTCGCCTGCGGTATATGTTGCAACCGATAAAGCAACGTTTGGAATAAGTACAATCAAAAGTATTGAAGTGATATAATTTCCCCAAAGTGATGGTGCATTATCAACAAAAAGCACCCATAGCCTACTCATAATCATTTCAAACCCCATGGCCACATCCGATGGTTTTGTGTAGATTGACTCTAAGTAATCTGCCAAAAGCGTAAACCACCCAGCCTCCGTTAACATATCAAACACCGGCGTAAGTGTTCCCCACAAACAAAGCCCCACTAAAACCACTAAGATTAGAGTGTAGACCATCTGTTTCCAAATTAGCACAAAATTCCTTGCACATATCATCAATGCGTTTTTAATGTTCATTTCTTCCTCGCTTTAAAAAACCAAATCTATTCAATAAACTTTAGTCTGTTTAAAAACTACAAACGAATAGCCATTACTTGTAATCACTATACCGATAATATGTTTCTTTTAAATTTATTCCCGTTTAAAACTTTTTCACACATAGTACGGGCATAGTATTAACTGAAAATACTTGCCATATATAATATTATTCGTTATACATAGACAATTTGCATATCGCATTTTACTGACACTTTCACTTTCCAAATATCACAAAAAAACGCCAAAATATGCTACTTAAAATTAAAACATAAATCTTTAAGACCTTAAAATAATCGCCGTTAAGGTCTTTAATCTGCTAATCATAAATTTAAGAAACTAAATTCAATTAATGACTTTTTACATTTGTCAATTTTATACTTAGTAATATATACCAAAACGCAAGAAAAGTCAACACTTTTTGCCCATATTATTGTGCCTTAGACAATCCCGACAAAATATCCGAATTTAATATATAATCTTTTAATTGCTTTAACCCATCTGGATTGTTAATAAGAACACTGAACGCCGTCTCGACACTTATCTCTGGATTTATCTGCTCGGCTTTTAAAATCAACTCATCAAGTTTTTCGCTTGCCGTCTTTTTATCTGTTTCGTCGGCTATTACTATGTCTGACATACCTTCTTCAACCCCTGCATTTTCCACATATTCTACAACCTTATACTGACCGGCATTAGTCGTCCCAATAATCAACGCATCTTCGTCTAAGCGTTCATCTATTAAGTCCTCTGTGTCTAAATTTGGGTCGTCGTCAATAGTTCGCTCATCCTCATTCACTAAATTATTCTCATCTAATTGAATATTCTCATCATCTTTATCATAATATTCTTCATTATTTATATTTCCCTCTTTGTGCTCAAAACGAACCTCAACATCAGACCCCCCAGTTTCGTTTTGACTTTTTGAATTAACTTCGCTGTCTACTTCGTTTGAAATTACATCAAGCATACCCGTTATTATTTGAACCACACTTGAAACATCGTTCGTTGAATTAGTTTTTATTACATCTGTTAATTTTGCAACTCTCTCAAGCAAATCGCTTTTTATTTGTTCAGTCATATAATTATCTCCTTTCACACTAGAATTATTACTACTATTATTATTTTTTGTTTCGTCATACGAAATTGTTATTCCGGTAGGCTCATTTATAATTCCAAGAACCACCAAAAGTCCAGCAACAAGTGTTGCGATGTCTATCACCAAAGCACTGTCAAGTTCATAGCCAAACTTTGAAAGAATTATTCTTGCTATTAAAATAACCGCCGATGCAAGCCGTACCCAAAAGTTATAACTTTTTAACTTCTTCATAAAATTCCCCCTTGATTTATACTTTTTCGCTGATTTTTTACGAAATTTTACCCTAATTTGCAGGGTTCCCCGAATTTGTCCACAATTTTTAAACTATCCACATATGCTCGATTAATTTGCTCGTCGCATAATTTTATAATACACGTCATAAAAACTTGCCCCTAGGTAATCTATAAATCTATTATCCGAAGTCAGTTGCTTAATAGCCTCAGCCTTGCTCATCGTTTCAAAATATTTCAACACCGCTTCACGCATATCTTCATTTTTCTCTCTTTCAGCAATGCCATCATACTCTTTTGCAAGTTTTTCTTCCATTTTTGCCCGTTCTTCAAGCATTGAATTCCTTTTAGATTGATAATCGGCTTCAAGTTTGTCGATGTTGTTATTAAATGAAATTACTTCTTTTTGCTTCTCGTAAAGATTGTTAATCTCTTTTTTTATCTCGGTGTCAACTTCAATAGCATACTCTATATCCAACGACTCTAACGCTTGCTGAAGTTCACTTCGTAAACTTCTTATTTGGCTTTCACAGGCATTGAGTTCATCGGTAAGTTTTGTCGCAAGAGTTGTCAATTCGTGTGCCTTTTGTTTCTCAAGGCCATTAATTGATAAAACGGCAATGCTTGACCTTGCAAGCCCACGCTTCAAACTTGTATTAGACGCTTGAATTTTAGCCTCGTCATAAATTTCACTAATCTGTTCTTTATTTGCCTCGGCGGTGTTGATTAAATCAATTTGTCGTTGCCTTTCGTCTTGAATATCACGGTCAAATGAGTTCTCGGTCGACTTCTTCTTTAAATCGTACTCGCCTTTCAAAATTGCTTCAACTTGACTTTTGACTTTGTCCTCATCAATTTCAATCGGCTCAAGTTTTTCAAGCCCTAAACTTTGCTTAACTTCGGGCAATAGGTCTTCGTAATAGTCCTTGTCGGTCTTGCCCTCGTGAGACTTGCTAATGCCATCAAGATTTATAAACAACTGCTCCAAAGTCTTTGGGTCAGAGTAAATTTGGTTACCCTTATACTTATCCTCGATGTGTGGCATATGTGAAAGATTTCCACTTGTTGAAGTTTCTACCTTTCGAGTTGTATGCGTTAAGCCCAAATCTTCTGCTTGATTAGGTTCACGCTCGTTCTCACTTTCAATAAGGTTATTAAAATAATCATCTGCCTGTGATTTAATTGCATCGGCGGTAGTTTCCTGCTCTTTTCTTTCGCTGGTTTTCGTATACCTAACCTTAGGCGTCTGGTTGCCAGCAAGACTT
>JAGBBI010000091.1 GCA_017938565.1 Clostridia bacterium | reverse complement strand
GTTGCCGCTATTATGAGCATAATGCGCACATCCAAGCAAGAAGGTATCTTCCTTGTTTACGATTTGGGTGGTGACACCTTTGATGTCTCAATCGCAGAAAACATTAATGGCAAGGTCAACCTGTTGGCTCATGGTGGCATTGAAATGTGCGGTGGACGAGATATCGACCGTATGGTTTTCAACCAAATTGTTATTCCTTGGCTGAGATCGAACTTTAATCTCCCTGAAGACTTTTTAATTAACCGAAAATATAAGACTTTTTGCAGAATTGCTCAGTGGGCAACGGAGCGAGCAAAAATCGAATTGTCTGCTATGGAGACTAGCACTATTGCTCTAAGTGAAGGCGAGGCACGCACATACGACGAAGACAACAATGAAATGTACATAGATATTGACCTTAACCGCAATCAGGTCGATGGTATCATCGCTGATTTGGTCAAAGAAACGGTCGAAGCGTGCAGAGAAACATTAACAAAAGCCGGCTTGTCAGCCAATGATCTGGAAAGAATCGTTTTTGTGGGTGGCCCTACGAACTACAAGCCCTTAAGAGATAAAATTGCTTACGAGTTGTCACTGCCCGCCAATATTGACGTTAATCCGATGACGGCCGTTGCTGAAGGCGCAAGTATTTTTGCTGAGTCTATTGACTGGTCTTCTTCCACACACAACAGAAAGTCTGCAAATGAGACAATTAAGACAAATATTGCATTGTCCTTCAAGTATACCGCACGTACCCCTAATGATTCCGCCAAAGTTATGTGTGTTCTTGAAAAGGAATTAAACGGTTATACAATTCAGTTTACCAGTCTCGATACCGGATGGTCTTCTGGTAATGCAATCCTTAAAGAAAATCTTATGGTTTCGTTACCTTTGTCTCAGAGTGGCGAAAACAGTTTTGCAGTCAAGGTCTTTGATGAGTTTGGCCACGAACAGCCCATCGGCACAACCGAGATTGTCATAACCAAAACGCTTGCAACAATCGGCGCGATTCCCGCATCTCATTCTATTGGCGTCGAAGTGGTTGACAAACTGGGTGGTGTTCCTACTCTTGAGTTCCTGGTAAACGAAGGTGATGCTCTGCCTAAAAAGGGTACGATTACCTTCAAAGCAGGACAAACACTTAAAGCAGGCACAAATGATTCCATTAATATCAAACTGTGGGAGGGTAACATTCAATCTCCCATTACAGACAACCGCTTTGTTGGTGTCCTTAAAATCACTGGCACAGACATTGAATCGGGCGTTGTTCCGACTGGTGCAGATATTGAGTGCGAGTTTGAAATGTCTGATTCTGGCACAATTCATTTGGAAGCATCTATTCCTTGTATTGGTGCCTCCTTTGGCAATCACAACTTCTATTCCCGTCAGGAAGGTCAAATTGATTTGACCGACATTGACAGCATTGCAGAACAAGGCAGACAGGTTCTTGAGCGTATTGATAATATGGCTGAGAAGGTCGATGATCCTCAACTGGAAAGTGCTCGTAAGAAGGCAGAACTGGCTGCGAACATCGACAGTCAATCACAATGCGATGCAGAAGATGTTCAGAAGGCAAATAATGAGCTTCTTGATGCTAAAAAATTGATGAACAAAACACGTCAGGCAAATCTGAAGGTTATTCGCCAAATGGAACTTGATAGTTGTGTCGCATTCTTTGATGAGGTAGTTCGTCAGTATGCAAGACCTGCTGAAGAGCAGTCATTTGATAATTTGACCCGTACCGCACAGCGCTCCATTGAACGTAATGATGC
>JAGBBI010000090.1 GCA_017938565.1 Clostridia bacterium | reverse complement strand
CAGATCTCAGGAACGATAATTGCCTCTTTAATAGTTTCTGCAATTGTTCGTGGTTTTATGTCAAACTCATAAAGCCCTTGAATATCTAAAAAATACATATCAAGCCTTTCGGCAAGTAATTTTGCAACTGCCAAACCGATATTATAATCTAAACAACATATTACTATATTTTTTTTCTCTACTGCTCCCATAATTTAACTTATTTTAACATATATTAAGCATTGATTGCAATTATTTTAATGACTAAACGCAAGAAAAATAAAGACTTAAACGAGACATTACCTCATTTAAGTCCTTAAATTATTAATCAATTACTTTATCTTTAATTTCTTTATCAATTCGGTTTGCAAATTCTTCAAGCGACATAGTACCAATATCGCCAACTTTTCTCTTTCTTACAGCAACAGTATTTGCCTCTACTTCTTTTTCTCCAACAACTAATGTATATGGGACTTTTTCAAGTTGTGCCTCACGTATTTTTTTGCCAATTGTTTCATTTCTGTTGTCGATTTCAACACGAACGCCGCTCCTCTCAAGAACAGAAGCAACCTTATTTGCATAATCACCAAACTTTTCTGCGACAGTTACAATCTTTACTTGAGTTGGAGCAAGCCAAGTTGGGAACGCTCCAGCGTATTTTTCGATTAAGTAAGCAAGCGTTCTTTCATAGCAACCAATACTTGTTCTGTGAATGATGCAAGGATTTTTCTTTTGACCATCACTATCCGTATAAACCATTCCAAACTGCTCGGCCAAAAGTTGATCAATTTGAATAGTTATTAAGGTATCTTCCTTTCCCCAAACGTTTTTAATTTGAATGTCTAATTTTGGGCCATAAAAAGCAGCTTCCCCAATGCCAACGACATAAGGGACTTGAAGATTATCAAGAATTTTCTTCATCATACCTTGTGCCTCATCCCATTGTTCAACAGTCCCAATATATTTTTCACGATTGGTTGGGTCCCACTGACTGAATCTGTATGAAGCATCTTCATATAAACCAAGCGTTTTCAACATAAAGATTGCAAGTTCCAAACAACTTTTAAATTCATCTTCTAATTGTTCTGGAGTACACATTAAATGACCTTCTGAGATTGTAAATTGGCGAACCCTTATAAGACCATGCATTTCACCGCTTGCCTCATTTCTAAACAATGTTGAAGTCTCATCATATCTGAGTGGCAAATCTTTATAGCTTCTTGCTTCATTCAAATATGCTTGGTATTGGAAAGGACAAGTCATAGGGCGAAGTGCAAAAACTTCATCATCCTTCTCTTCATCTCCCAACACAAACATTCCATCTTTATAATGGTCCCAATGTCCAGAAATTTTATACAAATCACTCTTTGCCATAAACGGAGTTTTTGTTAACTGCCAACCACGCTTTGCCTCTTCATCTTCAACAAATCTTTGAAGCAATTGAATTACCTTTGCTCCCTTTGGAAGTAGAATTGGCAAACCTTGACCAATATAATCAACAGTAGTAAACAACTTCAACTCTCTGCCAAGCTTGTTGTGGTCTCTTTTTAATGCCTCTTCAATCATATGCAAATGGTCTTTTAACATTTGCTTGTCTAAAAATCCATACACATAGACTCTTTGAAGCATCTTATTTTTTTCGCTTCCTCTCCAATAAGCACCATTAATTTTATTCAGTTTGAAAGCAAATCCTCTTAAGAACTTTGTACTTTCAACATGAGGCCCTCGGCAAAGGTCAACAAAATCTTCGCCAAGATAATAAACTGACACAATTTCGTCTTCAGGAAGCTCATTAATAATTTCACACTTATATGGATTCGATTTAAACATCTCAAGAGCTTCGTTCCTTGAAACTTCTTTACGAATAAACGCCTCATCCCTTTTGATAATCTCAGACATTTTGTCTTCAATTGCCTTAAAATCGTCTTGTGATAAACTTCTATCTAAATCTATATCATAATAAAAGCCGTCATCAACAGCTGGTCCTATTGTTAATAATGTAGAAGGATACAACTCTGTTAATGCTTTTGCCAAAACGTGCGCCATACTATGACGATACATCTTTTGCTTTTCTTCGATTTCGTTCATTTCTTCTTTCATACCAATCTCCTTTTTTTTAAAATAAAATAAAAAGTCCCTACAGCAAAACAGT
>JAGBBI010000089.1 GCA_017938565.1 Clostridia bacterium | reverse complement strand
TTCTAAACTACTTTATTTTTTCTGTGGTAATATTTTTGGTAATATTCGCTCCGCCTTTTTAAAAGTGGTAATATTACCATTTCGCTGATATAAAGATTATAACTCATAACACCCCAAAAGCAACTCATATTTCGTGTGAATTTTTTGGAAGTATTTCGGGGTTTTTGGCAAAGAAAAAGATACTACACATTAAGCATAGTATCCTTATAAATTAAATCTTAATTCTGCGTTAAACTGAAAAAATTTCACGTCCTCAAATTAAAAGTTATTAATTTCTCCTTCATATTCCATTGAACGCATTTTGTTGCTACCATCAAGTTTTTGAAACTGACCATATTTAGCAAAATGAAGACCACATTTCTCCATAACGTGACCAGATGCTTTGTTCTGTTCCACATGACTGGAAGAAAACTTGACTACATCAAAATGTTCATTGGCAAACTTCATCATTGCTTTAGTCGCTTCAGTAGCATAACCATACCCCCAACAGTCATATCGTAAATTATAACCAAAGGCCCAAAAATCTCTTCTAGCACTATCGGGTCCAATACTGCCACTTCCAATAAGTAAACCATCTTCTTTTCGCATAAAACCAAAATGATATTCTTCATCTGGTTTCTGAAGCATAGTAAGCCACTCTACAACTGCTTCCAATGATGTGTATGTATTATAAACCATATATTTTGCTACTCGTTCATCACTTACCCATTGATATACATCCTCCGCATCGTCGATTTTAAGCGGCCGCAATATTAGTCTCTCTGTTTCTATGACGTAATTATGCATTTTCCTTCCTCCGTAAACTTCAATTTCACTTTCCTATTATATCAAATATCGTCATTTTTGCAATCTGATTCATCTGCCTCTCTCTTGCTGATACATCACCTCATAAGCCTTTTCTCTGTTCTTTCGTTCCAATTCGGCTTTATCATCAACAAGTTTATTATATCGGTCTACTAATTCATTATATTCTTTTGCCATATTATCTAACTTTTTGTTAAGTTCTTCTTTTTCCTGCTCCATTTTCTTCTTGTATTCCTTTGCAGACAATCCGCCCTGCTTCTTTTCTTCGGTTTCTTCATATTCATCAATGTTAAAACCGTGCTTTTTGAGTATGATAGGCATAATTCGGTGCATTGAAGTTATAAAATCTCTCGTTATAAGTGTTTTGGCTGATAATCGGTTGTCTTCGGTAATCATTAAAATATCTAAGTGCAAGTGTGGAAGTCCGCCCTTTCCGTCAGCACCGCCTCCCTCGTCTAAATGACATACTGCACTTACTACATTATTATTAAATCTTGCGTTCATATATTTTATGATTAAATCGTTGTATTCGTCCAAGCGTTCAAGTGGTAATTCTTCGGGATATGAAAATACCGCCTCACAAATCCAATTGCTTGCTTTGGTAATTCTGCCACCGCTTGCCACAACTCGTTTTTCTATTTGTTCCTTACAATCTTTATAAAGAGATTGCTTCGGTGCAATATAAATGCGGTTTTGTCCGCTTCGTTCCGTATTTATGTCGGGATTGCTGATATAATTCTTGTTCAATCTGCGGTTATGCTTATCAATCCCTCCAAGTTGTCCTGCCTTATAGCATTGACAATGAAAACTGAACTTTGCCATAATTCCCCCTCCTCTCAAATACTTGGAACAAGACCGTCTAAACTTCTAAATCTTGCCCCAAGGTATAAGCCCCTTTACTTTGCTTTGTAAGCAAAGTTGGGGCTCAGTTATCGTTCCTCTTCGGTCTGCCTTTGATATTTCTCAACCTTTACAAAATCATCTTCTGTATCTGTTGCAGATTGTTTATGTTCTTCTGCTTCACCTTGTGCTACTGCTTCAAGCAAAACATCAAGAGAACCCTTATAAAACATTTCATCATCTATGTCTATTTTTGCCACATCAAGCACCTCCCCTCACCCTTAATATGCCTTTTGGCTTGTGGGTAGGGTATAAAATCTATACACTGAGAAAAATCAATTTTTTATACATTTCGGGCAAAAATATCTTTAAAAATCATTTTTCTTCTGTATAGCCTTTTTTGTTCAAAAATTGCCTTAAAACAACGCTAAAATCGTCAAAATACCACCTTTCAAAAATCAATTTTTGATAAATCGGCACTTCAAAAATTTTTTTCAAATTTTATAAAAGTTTTTGCTCCAAACGGTTCTCTATCGGTCATATTGTTTTTGACAAGTAAATAAATTAAAAAAGCCACCGCTTTGGTGGATGTAGTTGGTGAAGCAATTACAAGGACAACCGACAGTTCTAAACTGTAAAGTTTTTTATATAGAGTTCTGATGTGCTTCACCACCTCAGGACTTTTTTAATGGGTGTACGATAAGAAAAAACATCACCCAAAGCAAACAAAATGATAAATGTCCACGGCGGACAGCCTCAAAAATAATGCCGAACCAAGTGAGGGCGACTTGATTATTGAAAGATAATGAACGGCTACGGCATTGGATGACGTGTGCATTATATGAAAAGTGTAATGCAGTCTGGTACATATGAAAAACAAGGGCACGTTGCGTATAGTAATTAAATGATCGACTTTGGTGGTATCGCCATATTACTGTTATGT
>JAGBBI010000088.1 GCA_017938565.1 Clostridia bacterium | reverse complement strand
CCACCCTAAACGATTTAGAAGTTGATATTTATGTCGAATACTTCGATGGCACATATAGTGCAGCACCTGTTACTACTATTGACTTCAACGACTTGTGTGGAGTCGCAAGTTTTGATGTTTCAAACATATCTTCGATACTTTACTTAAATTTCAATTATTTTGAGTATACAGCGGAGATTGAAGTTGTTGGAGAAGGATTTGAAAGTTTCAAATATGACAGCACTGTTGAAGTAGTTATTATTAAAACCGCAGATTAATTGTGTTCACAAAAAAAACAGGCTTTTTGATAAAGCCTGTTTTTTTGTTATCTATTATTAATTGCGTCAATTGGTTTTTTCTTAGCAATTTTGTAAACTGGAAGTAAACTTGAAAGGAATGCAACAAGCAAACTTACGCCAAATATTAGGACAACTTGACGAATTCCGGTTGATAGCAATACAAGTTCAATTCCAAGTTCCTTGATAAGGACATCGCTTATGACTACACTTACAACAAACGTTGCAACCGTTGCCAACACAAAATTGATGAATGCAATAATGAAGCTCTCATTAAAGAATATTCCAAAGACATCAAAACTTCTTGCACCTAAAGCCCTTAAAATACCAATTTCGCGTTTTTTATAACTTATTGATGTTGCAATAAAGTTCATTAGTAATAAACCTGCAAATGCGGCAAATCCAACACCTACCCAAACAATATATTTCGTTGCGGTATTGATTATCTCTCCAAATTCATCTAGTATTGCAGTCGCTCCATTTTGTACAGTGTACTTTGTGTTCAAATTATTGAACTCTTCACAATATTTGATAAATTTTTCGTTTTCTGAATGATTGTCTGATAGTATTGCAATTGTGTAATCTGCACAACCAATCAATTCTTTATTAATATCTTCCAAGGTGTTATTTGATACATACATAGATTGCCAATAACTTGTCAATCCTACAACCGTAAACGAAAATAAGTTTGTTGGGTTATCGTTATCTCCCATTTTAAAGTCAACGACCAAACCTTCTTCAATCATCGCCTTTAATTCTTCTTCTGTTCCTATATTTGATAACATATCTTCCGGCAACACTATTTCATTATGTGCAATATTTAAATTGCCACTTACAAATTGCTTGTCTGACCTTAAATAAGTTATGTTTGTATCATTTTCCAAAAACCATTCCCATTTGCAATTTGACGAGTTGCTTTCTATATAACCCTTAACTGACTTCGCTTGCGACAAATCATAATAGTATATATTCAAATCCCCAGAATCCTGCCCAAAAGTATATGAATAAGTAATCGATGAATTATTATATCGTGAATTGAAAAATTCCACATCTGCCGATGATAAAATTGGCACATAAGTGTAGTCAGTCCAATATCCAACAACGGTAAATTCTTTTATTGTTGAACCATTTTCTTTCATTTGCAACTTAAACGGAGTTTCACTATTAATGTTTAACTTCATATCATCTTCTGATATATTCATTGAACTCAACATATTTTTTGTTATAATGATTTCATTTGGTGCTAAATCAACTATTTCACCGTTTTTGTAAAATGTTCCGTTTTTGTAATATACCCAGTCCGAAAGTCTCTCTGCACTTTGTCGAAGATTCTTATTAAATTTACCACTCAAAGTGTTTACTTCTGATAGCGTTTGACTTCCACCCTGAAGGTAGGTTTCCCCTTTGTAAAGTTCAATGTCAATATTTGGCATTGCATTACCAAAAGAAGCACTATCTTCTTCTGAAATAAATAACATTGTTGCCATACTTTGCGTTATTTCAGTTCTAATTTTATCTTGCAATTTGTAATCGCTGTTTATTTCCTCAGTTGAGTATTCAGCATATTTGCTGAAGTCTGATTTATCATCAACTATACCAACAATTGTATACTTTGTCCAATTACCTGACTTGCTGTTATACATTTCTATACTTCCATAAGAACCGCCAACAACATCGCTATATTCTTTTACCTTTTCCGCATTATTTGCTTTAAGTGCGTTGTACATATGCTTTGTTATTGCCACTTCTTTTGATTTATTTGGAAGCCTTCCATATTCAATTGATACTCCCAAAGTTTGGACCTTATCTTCCGGTAAATACATCATACCTGAATAAAATGCACTGGTTAATACCGTTCCCTGCGACTCTAAACCATTAATTGAAAGTGTATTTGTGCTTCCACTTCCCCATGGAGTTCCGAAATATCTTCCTGTGTTTACAACATTTAAAAATTGAATGTCAGGAAATTTTTCATTAAGTAGCAGTGTATCTGTCTCAGTCCAAGGCATTCCCATAGCCCTTCCATCACCATATGGCTTGCCTTTTAATAGTTTTACATATTGATTATCAAATTTTTCAACAGTACTCCACACTGCCTGTGGTCTATTAAAACTTGAAAGTGTATCAATTACACCAAAAAGCGTAAATGCAATAAACGAAAGTAAAATTGTGAAAACCAGTTTTGCCTTTTTATGCTTTAAACCACTGGCACCCATTTTAAATGAGTCTTTAAATTTAAGTCTTGACTTAATTAATTTAAACTTATTTGGGTCATAAACTTTTTTGTCCACATCTTCAGGGGTTGTATCTTTAAATACCTCTTTATTTCCGTCATCTGTAATTGCATTTGCTTTCTTCATTTCAGCATTTGCTCTTTCAGATAGCGAAATAATTGTGTCTCCCTCTTCAGAGTTTTTCATAATCTCTTTAAAGATTATTTCCATATCTTCTTTTGAAGGCTTTTGACCTTTCTTAATATGAATTATTTCGTTATCAATAACACTTATTCCGGACGATGTCTTAACTGCTTGAACTTCTTTTTTGGTTACATCACGAATAATTTTTCCGTCCATAAGTTCAACAATTCTGTCGCCATAAATTTCAGCAAATTCTCTATCATGCGAAACGATAATTACAAGTTTTGTCTTTGACAACTTTTTTAAAGTCTCCATAACTTGTTTACCAGTACGGCTGTCTAGCGCTCCAGTTGGTTCATCCGCCATAATAATTTCAGGTTCTTTAATTAAGGCACGAGCAATAGCAACCCTTTGTTTCTGACCACCAGAAAGTTGATTTGGTTTTCTTTTTGCAAGATTTTCCATTTCAACCATTTGCAATAATTCTTGTACCTTCTCAGGACTTGCGTCCCTTCCCTGCAATTCGATTGCAAGTTCAAGGTTTTTAGCGACTGTAAATTCTTCCAATACATTATATTCTTGGAAAATAAAACCTATAAACGTGTTACGATAACTATCAAAATCGCTTTGAGAGAATGACTTACTTGATTTTCCCTTGATGATAATTTCACCAGAATCAAATGTGTCAAGTCCACCAATTGCATTTAAAAGCGTTGACTTACCAGAACCAGATTTACCAAGCAAAAATACAAGTCCGGTTTCTGGGAAAGTAATAGAAACGTTATCTAACGCAACGACTTCTTTAGTCTTCGATTTATCTGTTAGTTTATAGGTCTTTACGAGATTTTTGACTTCTAACATAAACTTCTCTCCTTGTAAAATTTATACGTGTAATAAACATATAAACGTATAATTTTTGTAGAAGAGTGGGTGGATTAGTGGAAATTTTATTGAAATAATATAACAAAATAGTTGAATTTTAATTATTTGTTATATAAAATATACGTATATATGTTTAATAAACGTACAAGTT